>JBBRNY010000057.1:0-14898 GCA_038229915.1 Kapaibacterium sp. (SeqCode)
CTGAATTACAATGCTCCGGGAAGTATGTGCTATGATGACGATGATGCGAATTGTGATATCTATGGCAAATACTATACTTGGGACATCTTGATGCAAGGGGCACCATCAAGTAGTGCCTCGCCGAGTAAAGTAAAAGGGATTTGTCCGAATGGTTGGCATTTGCCGAGTGAGTTGGAATGGAAACAAGCTATCGCAACACTCGGCGGTGGTGATGTTGCGGCAAATGCGATGGAGTCGGATAACCTTTGGTCAACTCCTTCGACACCCGGTAGTAATATTAATAGTAGCGGATTTTCTATTCTACCAAGTGGCTTTCTCAGTCCGATCGAACCGAGCCCTGTTCGCCCCGATCAGATCTGGTTTAACAAAGGCGGCTCATCGGGATATTGGGCAACAACAGAAGCGAATGCAACCGACGCAATAAATTTTCAATTCACAAGAAACATCCCATTCCATCCGGTCTTGACACAAAGTGCATTCGGCAAATCAGCGGCATTGCCGTGCCGATGCCTCAAAGACTAATTTTTTTAAGCTTTTCTCACTTCTTAACCTTTCACACAAAAAAACGGGCAGGACTGATGTGTCCTGCCCGTTAATGCTAAGGCGAACTTTCGCTTTACTTACTGAAATTTCCAAACTCTGATGTAGCCTTGGTTGGTTGTCGCCGCGACATGGGTTTGTTGTCTATTGGCGGCAAGAGCGGAAACATAGTGGGTCGAAGGTAATAGTTTTGTAAATACCGTCGAGCCATCAGCAACTTTCAGAATTTTTACTACTGAGATCGAATCGGTAATGGCATCAGTATAGATATTATCTTTGGTTATTACCAAGCCGCCATAACGGTTGCTCGATTGGAAGATACCTGACACATCACTGATCTTCGCACCTGGGTTTGAATTGTAGAATGCGTAGCTCGACGTTCCGCTGTTCTGCAGCCCAAATGTTGCAGCTTCTTCGGAATATGCTGTGCTATAAGTGGTACTCGCGGTGATCGTGCGAATGAGTGCGTCGTTTGCGATACTCCAGACGACAAACGTATTATAAGTTTTCGTATCGAGAAAAACGACAGCATCTTCACTTCGATCAAACCCAAAATTCGCGGATGAATCAACATAGTTTGTTGGGTGCAGTGTTTTGATCAGACTTCCATCAGTGCCAGAATAGAGATTCAAGACACCACCACCAATTCCGGGGGAGCTCATAGCAATGATCTTGCTACCATCATCATAGATATGTGCATCACTGAAATAATTTCCACTTTTGGGGACAGTACATACTACCGTTGGTATTCGCGTGGTAATATCTAATATTGATACTGCAATATATGGCTCTAAGACCATCAGTTTTTTATTGTCAGTAGTAAATTGTAATTTGAGGATACTTTGACGGAATCCGTTGTTGAGCTCGCTTACAAGAGTCCCCGTTTTCGTTTCAAATACCTTAAAACCACTAGAATCTATTGATACAGCAATCAAACTTCCATCAGGTGACAGTGCGATGTTCGTTCCTAAACTCATCCCCAAATGTATATCAATAAAACTATTGGTGGCTGTTCCACAAACCTGGATGATTCCAACGTTGCGAAATTCCCCCATTGCCAATGGTAACACATCGAATGACGTTGACACATTACCATTCGGGTCGGTTGCGATAATGGTCAGTGCGACACCGGAAGCCACGTTCATCTTAAAACTACCGGTACTAGTATAGATGTAATGCGAATATCCCTTTGCTGAACTGACAAAGACCAAGCCTTCGATCTTGCTGTCGCCGCAATCCATTATTGTTCCAGTGACTGCTGCTGGGCAAGGTGAATCAAGTGTGATGTCACCGATGTCAAGCGTTGTGCCAGGGACGATATTTACGGCGACCGGTACATTGATAAAATAATTTCCGCCGTTCTTCGCGCTCAAAATTTCGAGCGATAATGTTTGATCTGCAGGCACGCGACGAATATGAATACGTCCATCGACACCGGTAGTGATGTCGCGCTGAAAAATATGGATCACGACACCTTCGATAGGAATACCGTTGCAGACGACACGCGCTGAAAGCTCGCCGGTCTCGCCTTTGTAATCAAAATTCCAATCAGTAAAATGCGTTACAGTGCCGACATACTTTCCTGCTTGCAATGTTGCTGAGCCGTCTTCTTTCCATTCGCCGATCGTCTCATCGAAAAACCACAGTGGCATTGTTGCTGGGGCAGTAGCCATTGATGCAGGTTTTGGGACACTCAGTGTTGCTTTCGAACCTGTTGCTAATTGCAAAGTATTACCGCTTGCGTCGCGAAGTTCGACTTTGATCACACCGACCGATTTCAAACCAACTTCGGTATTATCAGCTTGGCGGCCTGCATTATCACCCGAAAAGTAATCGAAGAAATCTGTACGGGCAGGGTCGAGATAACGAGCAGAGACTTTGACGGTTCCGTTGTATTGGGTACCATTTGAAGTCACAAAACTATTCGGGTCGAACTTTACGGTTGCGCCGTTTCCAAGGGCAAGTGTTGCTCCCGTCGAAGCGGTGACGGTGAATGCCGTCGTGTTTGTCATCATACCGAGGTGCATATTGGTCACGCCGTTCACAATAGGACTCTCTGCGCGAGCCGCAGTAAAAAATCCGGCTTTCTTGGCGATCACGACACATCGTGAAGATGAGACCTTCGCATTTTTGATGATGAAAATACCAAATTTATTGGTGGTGACGGTGAGCGAAGCACCTGTAACGGTGGCTCCTGCAACAGGTTGGCCTGCTTCGTCAACGATCTTGCCGACGATAGTGGTCGTGACCGTGGCTCCGCCGAGGTTATTGGGATCGGTGATCGCTGCATCTTTTGAGCAGCCACTCAGACCCGTAAATGCCACAAAGAGCGCCAAAAGCGCCACAAACACGACTCTCGATGAAGAGAGATTGCTGATGATATTTCGTTTCATATTAGTTCAGGGATTGGTGAATACAACCGTTAATGATATGAAATGCTTTTCAGAGGAGAAAGTTACAGTTGGGGGTGGATTTATTTTATGGAGTGCTTGGAGTAGCAATAGAGAAGACGAGTGATGTTTGTGAGGATGGGCCAATAATCGGAATCAAAATCTCCACAAAACTCTTCTTATTACTGTTGAAAACAAACCACTTTTTTGTCTTGACTTTAACGCCTTGCATACGTTTGTTTGAAGGATTAAGAAAATGAAAACCACGAAGATTCGCAAAGTGATAAGCCGTGCGCTTGACCGTGATTTTACTCGCGTTGGCAAGTCGCGCATTGCGGGGACGGGTGTGTTTGCCAAACGAAAAATTCCGAAAGGCTCGCGCATTATCGAGTACAAAGGTAAGCGCCGCACACACGAAGAAATTTTGCTCGACCAGAACAACGGTGCGCCGCAAAATGTGTATCTCTTCGGGCTTGATGGCGGCAAGGTTATTGACCCTACCAAGCGCGGGAACGACGCCCGATTTATTAACCATAGTTGCGAACCTAATTGCGAGACTTACGCGTTCGATGAGAAGATATTCGTCTATGCGATCAGAGATATTGTGCGTGGCGAAGAGCTGACCTTTGACTATCAGCTTCGCAGTGCGTTCGGAATCAAAAACGAACCGAACAAAAATATCTGCAACTGCGGCACACCTTCGTGCAGAGGCACGATGTATGCAAAGAAAGGCAAGACGAGAAAGAAGTAGTGATTAGCAATCACGCAGACAACAAACGCCGATATTATGTCGGAGATCAATAATTTTTTTACAGTATATCAATTATGAAAAAACCATCTGCATTAAAACCAGTCTCATCGAGAAGAGCTAAGCTCGCGCTTGGTGCTTCGTTGCTTGTTGCACCGGTTATGCTTGCACCACTTGCTGCTCATGCGCAAAAAGATACAACAAGCGCTACGACGACGACGACAACAACGACCACAACATCGCTACGCTCTTCGGGAGCATTGCAAAAAGATCACGCTGCGAGGCTCTTTCCGATCAAAGGTACATCGATCTACCAAAAGGGTAGAGACGGAACGCTCACCGTTGCTGACGTTGCTGGTGGCAATGTTATTTTTAAAACAGCTGCCGGTGAATATTTTTACATCAAAGGCAGAAGCGGTGATATTGTCAGTGTCACATCGGACTATACCGTCAAACTTTCAAATGCTAATGGCAAAGCAGCGCATGTTAAATGGAGTGGCCAAGTGTCACTTCTCGGTGTGGACGAAAACGGCAACGTTTGGCAGCAAGATCAACGCGGCGAGTCATTTTATCTCGACGCAAAAACAGGCGACAAGGTATTTGCGAAGTAGTGCTTAGTTATTTATTGTAAAGATCACTCCTCATTTGACTGGTATTGTGATGGTGCGAGTCAAATAAAATTGTAACCTTTTGCAGGTTCGAGTGTCTATTGAGGAGGAGTGATCTGTTGTGAAAGATAGTATATTAGCAAAACCCCTTGTCGTCGCTATTGCGATGATCGCCGTGCTGTGTCTTATAGGCAAAGATGCCCGCTCGCAGTGGCAGCAAACCAATGGGCCGTATGTCTCTTACGCAAACTCCTTCGCCGCCATTGACTCATCGTATTTTGCCTCGACCAATGACGGTGTCTATCGCTCAGATGATGGTGGCTATCATTGGAATCGGTTGCCTTTTGATTATCAAGGAATTCCATTTAGATTTCTAACAACCATCGGAAAAACGCTCTTTCTTGCAACAGAAGATGAAGTTCATAGCTCAACCGACAAAGGCAGCACTTGGAAATTTTTAAAATATATATACCCCAAAGGGTATAGAAATATCTTGGCTTTTGCATCAAGTGAGAATAATTTATACCTTGGAATATCTGACGGAGTATTGTTGTCTCGAGATATGGGTATAACATGGGACACGATCAGCCGACAAATCGAGCCCGCAGTAGGTATTGGTACAATCGGAAATTTCGTTGAATTAAATAATGATAGAATATTTGTCTCAAATGGCTCAAATGTTTATCAATCTAATGATACAGGGAAATCCTGGAGGAAAATTGTTTCTAAATTCTATAATTCTGCTTTAGGCGTAAAAGATAGTAACCTTTACCTTGGAGTAATCGGGCAAGGTATTTTTCATTACAAACAACGTGATAGTAATTGGATAGAGGTTGGTGTATCGCTCGATAGTGTAAATATTAATTCAATCGCTTTCTTCGACACAAAAGTATTTTGCGGAACAAATAATGGGTTATATATTTCCTTAGATAGTGGATCGCATTGGAAAAAAAATGATAGTACTCTATTGACAAGTTCGATTTATAGCATATTTGTCAACAGAACAATTATTTTCGTCGGGTCTAGTGACGGTGTGTTTATCTCAGTAGATAGTGGAAAACATTTTTCTCAAGTTGTAATGGATGTTCCAAAGGCATCTATCTGGAATTTTGTAAAAGACGACCAGTTTCTCTTTGCAGATACCTATAGATCAAGTGATGAAGGAGCGCATTGGGATCAACCTCAAGGACTTATTAAGAAAGTAGAAATTCCCGGTATATGTAAAATGGGAGACTCGATCTATGCCGTTACATTTAGTGGAAAGCTTTTTATTTCCGGAAATCATGGTATGTCTTGGGATACGATTACAACAAATAGGTATATCGAACAAACAACTACGCTAGCAAGTGTTGGTAATGTACTCTTAGGTGGTTCATATCGATATTCAGTTGGGCGGTCAACCGACTATGGCATTACTTGGAATGGTACGAATAATCTTTATCCGACTTATTTTTTTAGCGTAAGCGGGACCACGACTTTTTCCGGCGGAGGCGAGTATGACCTTCATCGCTCGACGGATCTTGGTATGACTTGGGAAAATATTACTGACGCATTAGGAAGTGATATAGTTAATGCTATTGCCGCTGATAGCCCGTATGTCTATGCCGGGACGTATTTCGGAATAGCTCGGTCGTCGGATAATGGAAATTCTTTTACTACATTCAAAAGTCCAATTTTTCCTCAAGAATTTCATTCTATCGTCATTGATGGAAAAAATGTGATCGCCGCGAGCGATAGCGGAGTTTTTATTTCAAATGATCGGGCTGAGACTTGGCGCAAGGCGAACGATGGTTTTCCGCCGGGGCACAGTGTGTACTCGCTCATTAAAGTTGGGAATATGCTTTATGCTGGTGGCAACGGCGTTTGGAAACGACCGATCGAGGAGCTTGGTGTTAGCGCGGAGCATACGATCAGTTTGACGGGACTCGCGACTTACCCAAACCCTGCTTTGAATTTAATAACAGCAACATTTACATTACCCGAGCGCGGACTAACAAGAGTCTCGGTGTTCGATCTGCTTGGCAATGAGATAGACGTGCTCAATAATAGCACCCTCGAAGCAGGGAAGCACTCATTCACCTGGAACGCCAAATCATCTCCCGCCGGCACCTACTATATTACCCTCCATACGGAAAGCTTAAATGAGCAAGCCCCGGTTGTGGTGGTACGGTAGCAGAATTTCTTCATAATCGTGGGTAATCCTTTAATCCCATTAATCACGGTTAAAATGACGAGCACCTCTTGACAAATGGGTTTTCATTTCGTATATTGTAGGTGACAAAATGGGCACCGAATTGGAATTGGTGTATTATATTCTAAATTATTATGTCCTAAAACTCTTCGTCCGGTAAAGTGCGCCTCGAAGTTGCTGAAGAATAATAGGTTATGGGGTGGTGTGTAAGAATGGTTGCGGTTCATACTTCAGGGGATTCCTCGTCGGGCTAAAGCCGCTCCTCGGAATGACAACTGGGGCTCAGGGCCTCGTGAGAAAATACTAATGGGGGATCGGGATGATAGGCAAATTTGATGGTGTAGGTTTTAGTTGGTTGTAATTGTATTAAAAACAACAGGATAGAAGTGTGTGTGTAAGAATTATTATGGAAAGATTCACTCTTCTCCCCCCAAGTTTCAACGTTCAGCTTCACGAAGTATGTGTATAGTTATAGTATTGGAAATAAAGGTTTTAAGCGGTGCGCAGGCTGGTGGAGTGATTATTTCGAACTATTCTATTAAAATATCGTTAACTTGGGGCTGAAAAAATAACGTGGGAGGTAGGCTCATTTGGGTTTGCCGCCAAGCACCACCAAACAAATACTACTATGGCTAAAAAGATCACAGGATATATTAAGCTGCAGATCCCCGGGGGTAAGGCAACGCCTGCTCCGCCGGTTGGTCCCGCTCTTGGACAAAAGGGCGTGAACATTATGGAGTTCTGCAAGCAGTTTAACGCAAAGACGGCAAAGGCTGATGGAATGATCACACCCGTCGTTATCACCGTGTACTCGGATAAGAGTTTCACCTTCGTCACGAAGACACCTCCGGCAGCAGTATTGCTGTTGAAGGCAGCGAAGCTCGAAAAAGGTTCGAAAGAGTCGAACCGTTCAAAAGTCGGCAAAGTCACCTCTGCGCAAGTAAAGGAAATCGCCGAATTGAAAATGCCTGACCTCAATGCAGCCTCAGTCGAGACGGCAATGAGTATGGTTGCTGGCACCGCCCGCTCGATGGGCTTACTTGTGGAGGGATAAGGCAATGGCTCAACACGGAAAACGTTATCTCAGTTTAAAGAAGAAGGTCGATAGCCCAAAGGCGCTTCCGATCTTAGAAGCAGTAAAGCAAGTGAAAACACTCGCGACTGCAAAGTTTGATGAATCGATCGACATCGCAATGAATCTCGGTATCGACCCACGCAAAGCCGATCAGGCTATTCGTGGTACGGTTGCCTTGCCTCATGGTATCGGTAAGAAGGTTCACGTAACAGTTGTTACAAAGAATCAAGAAGCCGCTGCCAAAGAAGCCGGTGCTGATGAATATGGTTTCGAGACGATCCTTGAGAAGATCAAGGGCGGCTGGACAGCTACCGACGTGATCGTTGCAACACCTGAAGTAATGGCAGAGCTTGGTAAGCTCGGTCGTGTGCTCGGACCTCGTGGTTTGATGCCGAATCCGAAATCGGGTACGGTTACCAACGACGTTGCAACCGCAGTCAAAGAAGTGAAAGCCGGTAAGATCGAATTCAGAGTCGATAAAGCTGGCAATGTTCACTCGTCGGTCGGCAAAGCGTCGTTCGATGCTGCGAAGTTGACCGATAACATCAATATGTTTATCAATACGATCCTCCGCGCGAAGCCATCTTCGTCGAAGGGTGTGTATGTGAAGGGCGTTGCGATCTCAAGCACGATGGGACCAAGCGTCCGTATCGATGCGAGCGAAGCGATCAAAGCTCACTCTTAAGACAAGACGAACGTCATGTTTTTTCAGAGCCGGGCTTGTCTATCAAGTCCGGCTTTTTTATGCAGTACTGTTAATGTTCTTTGACAATATTTGAATCAACGCTACGATATGTAAAGAGACCCGTATTAAATATGGGTACCGAAGCATTTGTTTTTATAGCCTCGTACTGTGAGAAATGTAGAAAAGGACTTACACCTTCCTTTTGAGCAACAACAGAGTCTTCAACTACTGTTGGAATATGATTGCTTGTGATCATCGTATTGAAGACGTAGGAATTATAGAAGTTGTAGCTCAATGATACTGCTGTGACAAAGATCATTGCGTAGGTTGCGACACGAAATGCTGTTCGCTTACTAATAAAAGGTGAGCAATATGCCAACGAACAAATGATGATCGGTATGACGAATCGCTCTGCTCCGAAGTTTAATCCGCCCAAGCTGTATGGCATCAGCATCAGTGGTATCACAAACAGGATCAATGATAATGCTCGATGATCTATCCGGCGAGTTTTTATGATGAGATATATTGCAGCGATCACTGATAGTAATACAATGGCAATGGTGAGTTCATCGATGACTTTAAGATACATCGGAAGCATCACCACTTCTTTAAAGCGATGAAACGGAACGATGATGCTGAAATTCGTCGGACGTGAGAGCAACAGGGATGTTTGGTTTTTAATAAATGATTCTATGACATAAGGCGGTGGAGTTCGGGATGTGTAGTACTGAATAAATACGATCATTGTCGGGATAATACCGATCGCTGCATTAATGAGTAGTTTATATTTCTTTTCGGAAATACAATAGCTTAACAGAAGCAGCCCAAATATGAAAACAGCAAACAAGTGGGAGAGATAGCATAGGAAGAAGAACAGGATTAATAATATGATCGAGGTTGCTCGGGAATAATCACGTTTCGTAAAAAAATGAAACCCGTAAAAGCAAAGCCCGAGCCCAAAGAGGAAATTCAATGCTCCCATAAAGAAGAACACATTAAAGACTAAATAAAAGGAGCAATACGCCGCGAATATTTTGGGCAAGACACTAAAACGGTTGAGGTAGAGATTAAACGAATAGTATAATAGCAGAAGCGTTGTAAGAGCAAATATTTTTCCGGCGATCTCAATAGGTACAATTGTGGTAATTGCTCCGATAAATAAAGTGCTAATAGCATTCGGCGGCAAGAAGCCTTGCAATGAGTAGAAATTGTTGAAGGTATCGGGATGAAACACGAGTTGATTAAATAACAACCCTTGATGGAGCCAGTCAGGATAGTCTTGAATTGGTAAATAGGGAAAGAGAAAAACAAACAACAGGAAACCAAGAATCGGAAGAACGTGGATGGATAGCTTCATAGATGGTTTTGGGTGTATTGTCTGCAATACTAACCGAAATTGTTTTTATGGAGTGCCTCTATAATATTTTACGTTACGATAAGTCAAATTTATTCAAAAATAACAGTATGAGTATCCCACATCGCACCCATTACGCAGGAGAGTTACGAACAGAGCAAATCGGCAAGACCGTAGTTGTGAACGGCTGGATCGACTCTCATCGTGATCTGGGGTCGTTGCTATTCTTCGACGTTCGCGATCGTGTAGGAAAGGTGCAATGCATCATTGAGCCGACTGATGCGACGATGTACCTCTATGAAGAGGGTAAGAAGTTGCGTTCTGAATTTGTGGTGAGCATAGAAGGCACGCTTCGCAAGCGGTCAAACCCAAATAATAAAATACCAACAGGTGAGATCGAGATCGTCGTGACCTCGATCGTTGTCTTGAATGAATCTGATGTTCCGCCGTTCGTGATTGAAGAAGAAGTCCGTGCTAACGAGGACTTACGATTGAAGTATCGCTATCTCGATCTTCGTCGTCCGAGCTTGCAAAAGAATTTGATGATGCGTCATCGTATCACAAAATCTATTCGCGATCATTTTGATTCGCGTGGATTTATTGAGATCGAAACACCAATGCTGATGAAGGCAACACCCGAAGGAGCGCGCGACTTCTTGGTGCCGAGCCGTTTGCATCCAGGAGAGTTTTATGCCTTGCCACAATCACCTCAGATCTATAAACAGATACTGATGGTGGCTGGACTAGATAAATATTTTCAGATCGTCAAATGTTTTCGTGATGAAGATTTGCGCGCTGATCGTCAGCCAGAGTTCACTCAGCTCGACGTCGAGATGAGCTCTCCTGATGAAGAGATGATCTATGACGTGATGGAAAATTGCTTGCGTAAAGTTTGGACCGATGTTGGTCTCGAGCTTCCGGCATTTCCGCGTTATACTTATAAGGATGTGATGGAGCGCTTTGGCTCGGATAAGCCCGATCTTCGTTATGAACTTGAGATCACTACCCTGACAGAAACACTCCGCGACAAAACAGAATTTAAAGTCTTCAATGATGTCTTGCAAAAGAAGCAAGGCAGGATCGCGGCTGTAGTAGTGCCGAGTGGTGCAACGTGGAGTCGCAAGCAAATAGACGAACTGACCGAAGTTGCAAAAACTTACGGAGCAGGCGGTCTCGTATGGGTGAAGAAAACAGCAGAGGGTATTGATTCGAGTGCGAAGAAATTCTTAACCCCTGAACTGCATACTGCAATTGCTGATACTTGCAAAATGAACATTGGTGATATGGCGCTCATCGCTTGCCATGAAAAATGGAGCCGTGCTTGTACGATTCTTGGTGCACTGCGAATTGAGATCGCGAAACGATTAGAACTCACTAAAAATAAAGCGAATGTATTCGCTCCGCTGTGGGTGCTCAATTTCCCGATGTTCGAGCTTGATGAAGAAAGCGGTAATTACAATGCGATGCATCATCCATTTACTTCGCCCGTCGTTGAAGATTGGAATGCTCGTACCGATGATCTGGCTGCAATTCGTGCACGCGCTTATGATATCGTTGTCAATGGTTATGAGCTTGGTTCAGGTTCGATAAGAATTCATAACCGTACATTGCAAACCGAAGTCTTCGATATGCTTGGTCTTTCGAAAGAGGAGCAAGAAAAGAAATTCGGGTTTATGCTCGATGCCTTCCGTTTCGGCGCACCACCGCATGGTGGTATGGCACTTGGCATTGATCGTATCGCAATGATCTGTGCCGGCACCGATAACATTCGCGACGTGATCGCTTTCCCAAAAACAACCTCAATGCAAGGCCTTATGGAAGAATGTCCTTCGACGATCGACCCAAAGCAGCTTGCAGAGTTGAAGATCGTTATTGGTAAATAATATTTGCTTATTACTGAAGCTCCGTGGAATATATCATTCATAACAATATTTCTGCGGAGCAGCGAGCCCCGTTTGTTGATCTTCGGAACTCCAAACAAAAAGGTTTTTTCGTTGCCGAAACCGATAAGATCATCTCGTCGCTTCTCGCATCGAATCTTGAAATAGCATCACTCTATATAACTTCAGAGTTCTTCAAGAACAAACACGCCGAGATCAAAGCCCACCATCAAGTGCGAGAATGTGATATATTGATCGCAGAAAAAGCTGAGATGGAGCAGGTCGTAGGCTATCCGTTGCATCAAGGCATTATGGCATCGGTCAAAATTCCTGAGCAAATGTCAATCGAAGAGCTTATCGCTCGCACAACAGAGCCTCATCTTTTTGTGGTGCTCGAAGAAATAGCTGATGCCGAGAATATGGGTTCGATCATCAGGACTGCGGCAGGACTTGGTGCTCAAGGGATAATAATTGGCAGTCGGTCGATCAATCCCTGGATCCGTCGCTCGGTTCGTGTTTCGATGGGTACGATATTTGATATTCCGATAATCATTACTGATGATCTCAACTCATCACTGAACATTCTCAAAAAGAATGAGATAAGAACCTTCGCTACCCATATTAGTGGTCTATCGGAGACACTTTGGGATGTTAATTTTAGGTCAAATTGTGCCTTGCTGTTCGGCTCGGAAGGGCATGGATTAACCGAAGAATTGATAGGTCAATGCGAAGCATTAGTACAGATCCCAATGTCGGGTGTAGTTGATTCGCTTAATGTCTCAATGGCTGTTGGGCTTTGCCTGTATGAAGTGAATCGACAGCGGAGGTAGGATCGTTTTATGAAAAACATTTCATAATTCTTTATGTCACAGACTTTACTTTCCATGTGTCATTATAGCAATTAACGTATCTTTGTACTTACATCTCTTTACATTAAAAACACATCATGAAAAATCTAATATCCACCACCACTCGCCGAATGCTTTTTACATTGGCTGCGCTGATGTTCGTTTCTACTATTGCGAGTGCTGTAGGTGAAAGTGTTGACATTAAAATTGAGAGTGGCGCAAGAGTAAGTCATTCTAAAACTGATTCGAAAGGCAAATTTGCTACAAAAATATTGGAAGCCGGAACGTACAAAGTTGATTGCGCAGCAATTGTGCGTCAGGTGAATAGTAACTCAACGAAAGCTCCGCTTAAAATATTTATTACCATCAATCTTGCACCCGGCAACAGAATGACTGTTAACGGTAGGCCTATTGATTCCGGCAAGCCAATAGCCCTTATGCCCGATACCACGATCGAGATCGCATTACTTAAAGCAGGCACGATCAGCGGATGGTCCAATGTTGGTGGTCCTCCCGAGACCACCGGTGATGGACTAAAGTTCTGAACTCCTTATAATGAAACAGCAAAGAATATCTGCACTCACGTCCCCATGAAAAAAAATCTTTCTGTTTTCTTTATCGTCGTTCTTTTTGCAAAAGTTGTTTATGCGGAAGACATGAATATCTATTCATAAACATCTTGTCGCAGGCCTTCACCAAGGTTCGTTATACCGGAACTGTTTTTAACTACTTTTTTTAAAACGCATCTCATCTATATATAGACGTAAGCGGTGATACGACTTGTGAGATCATCATTCGTGGTAAGACCGGGAAGATCAGCGGCTTGCTTAGCGAGGATAGGCCGGATACATCAAAGTAATATTTTAAAAACAATGATTTATTCCAAAACGCCGCACATTGCGGCGTTTTGCTTATTCAGCTCCGGTCAATGCTAATATGGCATTTTTTCGGAACTTTCCGAGCTAAAAACCGCTTTTAACCCCGCTACAAATTTCGCCTTTTTAGGGCGTATTCTCATTTTATTTGGAGATTGACACGTGTCGAAGCAGAAAAATACATATTCGATCCGCACATATTCGGCTAAAGAAGGCGAAATCAAGCGTGATTGGTACATCGTTGATGCCGATGGGCAGACGGTCGGTCGCCTCGCAACTCGCGTTGCCAGCGTCCTTCGTGGAAAGCATAAAGTATCCTTCACCCCGAACGCCGATACCGGCGATTTCGTGATCGTCGTGAATGCCGGAAAGATCAAAATGACCGGTAAGCGCGAAGACCAGAAAGAATATTTCCATAATACTCTTTACCCGGGTGGTGCTCGCTTCGCAAAGTTCAAAGACTTGCGTACTAATCATCCTGATCGCATTATCGAAAGTGCTGTCAAAGGTATGCTTCCGAAGAACACGCTCGGTCGTAGTATCGGTATGAAGCTGAAGGTCTATGCCGGTGCAGAGCATCCGCATGAAGCACAGCAACCAAAAGTCATGGTACTCGGATAATCAATTTTAATACATTTTACGATGGCAAAGCATCAAGTATCAATCAACGTCGGTCGCCGCAAAAATGCGGTAGCACGTGTGTTCTTAACTCCGCTCGCCGATGGCAAGCCGGTCAAGATCGTTGTTAATGGCAAAGAATTTGAGAAGTATTTTGCGAATGAAATTCATCGCGAAGACGTGATTCGTCCGATGAAGACAGCCGGTGTGTATGGCACATACAGTGTCACAGCCAATGTCAATGGCGGCGGTACCAGCGGTCAAGCCGGTGCAGTTCGTCTCGGCATCGCTCGTTCGCTCGTCGAGATCAGCGAAGAATATCGCTCAGCACTCCGTAAGGACGGCTTGATGACTCGTGATCCTCGTATGGTAGAACGTAAGAAATACGGACAGCCAAAGGCTCGTCGTAAATTCCAGTTCTCGAAGCGTTAATTTTTTTGTTGGAAGATACTGCCGATCATTGGTCGGCAGTATCGGAAGACTTCTGTTTCAATCACATATACTTTCTTCGTTATTAATTCAAACCGGTTCACTTCAAACAAAGTGTGGTCTGAGTGAGAAGAAAGTAGAGAATAACAAACCACACAACCTATGCGTATTCAATTAGATGAACTCTTAGCATCCGGTGCTCACTTTGGGCATTTGACTCGCCGTTGGAATCCGAAGATGAAACCCTACATCTTCATGGAGCGTAACGGAATCCACATTATCGATCTCAAGAAAACCCAACAGTTAGCAGAAGATGCGTTGAACGCTGCAGAGCGTATCGCCGCAGAAGGCAAGCGTTTTCTTTTTGTTGGTACCAAGAAGCAGCTCCGTATTGCGATCAAAGAAGAAGCACTTCGTTGCGGACAGCATTTTGCTGTTGATCGTTGGCCGGGCGGTATGCTTACTAATTTTACGACCATTCGTAAATCCATCAAACGTTACCAAGTGATCGAAAAGATGGAAGTCGATGGTACGATCGAAAATTATACGAAAAAAGAGCAGTTGATGATCGAGCGTGAAAAAGACAAACTCGAAGCAACGCTCGGCGGTATTGTTGATATGCGTGGTCTTCCTGGTGCAATGATCATCATTGACATC
>JBBRNY010000058.1:0-14413 GCA_038229915.1 Kapaibacterium sp. (SeqCode)
AAGCTGCAACCGAGCGTTTTGATCTAAAGAAAGAAATTTTTAAAACCCTTGATGCAAATGCAAAAGAGGGCGTAATTCTCGCGACAAACACCAGCTCGATCTCGGTAACAGAGCTTGCGGCGCAAACTGGTCGTGCCGAGCGTGTGATAGGGATGCACTTTTTTAATCCAGTGCCGGTGATGAAGCTTGTCGAGATCATTCGCGGTATTCAAACGACCGATGAAGTGTATGCCGAAGTAAAATCGCTCACCGAAACGCTTGGCAAAACTCCTGTCGAAGTAAATGATTTTCCGGGCTTCGTTTCCAATCGTATCTTGATGCCGATGATCAATGAAGCGGTGTATTGTGTCATGGAAGGTGTTGCAAAGCCAGAAGATATTGATACAGTGATGAAACTCGGTATGGCGCATCCGATGGGACCATTAGCACTTGCCGATTTTATTGGCCTCGATGTTTGCCTCGCCATTATGAATGTACTTCACGATGGTCTCGGTGATACAAAATATCGTCCGTGTCCATTACTCAAAAAAATGGTCGCCGCTGGAATGCTTGGCAAAAAGAGCGGTAAGGGATTCTATCAGTATTGATCTTATTGCACAACAACAAATTGCTTGCCGTTAAAGAGTAACGGCAGCATAGTTGTATCGTATATAATAACTCTCGCCTTTGTCACGACCGAACGTTGGACTTCCAGTAAGATAACATCGGCATATACCGAGCGAAGCGTGTCACCGATACTGAACATTTGATCGCGTGATGCTAAATTATTGCTGTTCTCAATTGCCGGAATAAATCGTAGAGAAGAATTATCAGAAGATGAAAACTCAAATATATTTTTGCTGATCTGTTTTATCTCCATTGCAGAAAACTCTTTCTTTGTGTCGAGCGATAGCACAAACAATGGTGTTTCTGAATCGATCAATGTATCAAACAACCCACCCGTAGCTAACTTCTCAGAATGCGTCTGTTCAAGCTCTGCTTGGGATAAGACGTCGTTGATGCTGAGTTGTAAGAGTGGGGCACCTCCCAATTTCGATGGTCTATTTAAGAATAATAGTTTGATGGGTCTTTGAGGGTGCTCGGCAAGGATGTGCGAAAGATTTGTTTTTAACTCTTGCAACATTGCCGTTGAACGAAGCCAATCATTTTCCGCGCTCACCGTTCTTGTGATATGAAAAATTAGTAATACACCAAAGAGCAGGAAAGGAATTGCTCGCAATATTTTTGATTTTACAGAGTTTTCAAGATCAAAGATAAGCATCACCACAATAGCAAACAATCCTACCGAAAACATATACACCCGCCAGCGCTCGAATGAAAGCATTGTAAGTGAACCCGTAAAGATCGTAAAAGCAAATGGGAATAGGTATTTATTCCAGTCAACTGCTTTTCGTAAAAAAACGAGAACTCCGAAGAGTGCTAAGGTCACAATACTTATTAGAACAATTAGTAACACGTAGTGCTCATTCAATAGCGAAAGTGCTTGCGAAAAATCGAGCGGGATGAGCGTGTAGCCAAATGTATATAGTGTGTTCATCGCAATCACGCTCGGTTTGTGAATCATACTCACGGACATTGGGCCTGAATTGCTAAGTCCAGATGTGAAGTGCGACCAAAAAAGAAAAAATACAATTACTGCTACGAGATAGGGAATTAGAACTGATAGGCGTTTGCGTAGAGTGCTCTGATCACTTGGCAGAAAAAATAAGAGTGGCAGAATGAATATCCCTATTTCTTTCGAGAGTAATGAGAATAAACAACAGATCAAACCGGCGACGCGATATAGCCACCGTTTCTGAGTTTGATGAATTGCTAAATATTCGAATAATAGCGCACAGAGGAGAAAAAGTGTTGCAAGCGAATCGGTTCGACCAGCCGCCCACAGGAGATTTGCTTCGTGCGATGCGGCGACTCCGAACAACAGAGTCACCAACAACGCTTGAACTTCCGGAAGTTTGAATAATTTCTTTGCAACAAAAAATACTGAAATGGTCGTCAGTAAATGAATAATAAAATTTGTGATATGGAAACCGCGACCATCCCAACCCCAATTGAGAAAATCGACGACGGCAAGCGCACTTGCCAGCGGACGCCAGTATAGACTGTTTGGGTCGGTTGTGACGAATTGTTTGAGGGCATCGACAATAGAACTCATCGGTGCAAAATGATGGAGATACTGATAGTCATCGGATGTATAGAGCACTCCGGTGGCTCGAAACCACACGAGAACAGTGATGAAGATCACTGTCAATAAGCCGATTACGTTATATTGTTTTTGAGTTCTACCAGTCATCAAAGAGCGCTTATATTTTACCCTTGCGGGCAACCACATACGAGTGTCGAGTGTTTTCTGAGCACTTCATTTTAACAAATATAATGTACCCGATCCTGCTCAAGCTCGGACCTGTCACTATTTATAGTTTTGGGCTGATGATGGCGTTGGCTTTTTTAACTGCCAATTATTTCTTTGCGAAAGAAGTAAAACGCCGAAACGAGAACGAAAAAATGGTCACGACCATTACGATGATCGCGCTCATTGGTGGTGTCGCCGGCTCGAAGATCTTTTCGATCTTTGAGGATTGGGATGTCTTTATTCATGCACCCATCAAAACATTTTTCTCTGCTTCGGGACTAACATTCTATGGCGGGTTTATCGTTGCGGCACTTGGTATATTATTCTATCTTCGTAAGTATCGCGTTTCGTTCTTGAAGTTTGCTGATATGATAGCTCCCGTGGTTTTTCTTGCGTATGGTATCGGCAGAATCGGGTGTCAACTTGCTGGTGATGGCGATTACGGTATCCCGACCAAAGCCGCGTATGGTATGCACTACTCACAAGGCACGGCAAAACCGACTCTGGTATTTGAAGAGTATTTTGATAAAAATCCGCAAGAAAGAGCGATGTGGCAGTTTGATTCGCTCAGAGCAATTGAAGTCGGCACCGATGGACTGGGTCAGCGCATCAATCGATTTGATGAGGTCGTGACCTGCCACCCAACACCGCTCTACGAGACGATCGTCGCGGCCCTCTGCTTCTTGTTTCTTTGGAGCCGAAGAAAAAAATACGAATTGCAGCTCGGTAAACTCTTCGGAGTGACACTGATCTTAATGGGTATCGAACGCTTCTTGGTAGAATTTCTTCGAATCAATCCATTGTACCTCTCACTTTCAATGGCGCAGTGGATATCATTGGCTTTTATTCCTGTCGGGATGTATCTCTTCTTCCGAAAGAAACCACAACCATTGCCTATCGTAAAATAGTTATGGCATTACCACAAGTACAATTTGTAACAAAGCCTGGCGGCTGTTCGCTCTGCGATGATCTGTTCGTCGAGCTCGAAGCCGCACAAGATTATGTTGACTTTGATCTCGATATTATAAAGATCGAGAAGGGTGATGAATTATATGCGCAGTATTGGGATAAGATCCCAGTTGTGTTGGTCAACGGAAAACTTGTGGTGAAGTATCGCTCGACGCGTGATGAACTGATCCGTAAGATCGAAGGTCGTTCGTTTTGGAAATTTTGGTGAACTGATGAAAAATGTTTTGAAGTTTCTTGAAGCTATTGGTATTGCCGTCACCGGAGTTGGTCTGGTTGCTGGTGTTATGCGCAATTCAATGGGAGATGAATATCTTTACGCCACTATTGGGATAACACTGTTTTTTATTGCACGTTACGCCGAGACACGAATGTTTCCCGAATAAAAAAAGAAACACCCGCTCAAAAGAAGTAGATAAACAGACGTGTAGTTCTTTTATCAACCTCATCTAAGCGGGCACTCCTAAAAACAGAGTAGCGGTTTACTTCACCACCACCATTCGTTTTGCGATCACACCTGACGCCGTTTTGAGGCGATAGATGTATGTTCCTGATGGCAGATTTGAAGCCTGGAAGGTCACGCGATGATTGCCAACGTCTTGGCGAGTGTCAACGACACGCTCAAGCTCTATGCCTGTTGTATTGAATATTCCAAGCTCGACCGCCATTGTCGCAGGCAGGGAATACTCGATCGTTGTTTGTGACGAAACAGGATTCGGGTAGTTCTCCATCAGCATCAATCCCGGAACAAACGCTGATTGATCGTTCACTGCATCATTTGACTGTGCCTTGAAGATGCCGAGCTTTATCCACGATGATGTTGATGAATAGGTTGAACTTCCTGAAGCGGTTAGCACCGAATTGATCAGTGCGTCTTTATCAGCACCTGCGCCATCGAGCAACCATTCATACATGACCGATGCATAAATATTTCTGAAGTCGTGCTGAGCCTCGAACACTAAATTGCCACTGAGCAAATCAGCCGTAGCGAGTTTCGGATCGTGACCACGTATGCCTGGTATGACTTGTGTACCGATGACAAAGTGTGGAGCGGCGGTGCCGTGATCGGTGCCCGAGCCATTCTCGACTGGGCGTCTGCCGAATTCGGAATAGGTCATCAACGCCACACGATCGGCAAGACCGAATGCTTCGAGATCATCTTGGAATGCTTTGATGCAATCAGATAATTCACCAAGCAACGCCGGCTGATCGGTCTTCTGATTGCTATGCGTATCATAACTGCCTTGCGAGACGAGATAGATCTTTGTTGAGAAACCGCTGGCGATTAGTTGCGCAACACCCGAAAGCTGTGGTGCGAGTTTGCCTGTCGTTGGGTAGGTAACTTTATTTGTAGTAACCTTGCGATCTACTATAGATTGGCTATACACATCGGTTTCTTTTTCGATGGTGCGAACATAGTCAAGCTCTTGATAAGCGATCGTCGGGTTCGACGGAATCGCATCATAGAGATGAGTTGATGCTGAGCTACTATCAGGGATCTGACTAATGACAATACCAGTGCCGCCATTTTGATCAAAGAATAAGTTCGACAGTGATGCCCCGAACTGTAATGCAAGTGGTGCACTATCTTTGGGGATGACCGCCGGTGGATAATCGGGATTGAGAATGCCAAGCATTCTGCCGACCCATCCGGTATTGCTGTATATGCCTGAATCGGTAGCCGTGTTCCAAATGTCGGTGCCGCGGAAATGCGACAGATTAGGATTTGGGTAGCCGACATTTTGCATCAGTGCCATCTTGCCGCTCATATAAAGCGAATGCATACCATCCATTTCATTTGGAAGGGCGAGTGTGTCGTGATCGGAAAAAACAAGCAAGCCGTTTGCTGTTTTATCGAGACCAAGCGAGGGGCGATACTGTTTATAGAGCGGATCGGTATAGGGGACGACACAATTGAGTCCGTCGTTACCGCCGACCAGCTGAACGATCACTAATATCTTGTCATTTGCAGTAGCACTGGTTGCGAGTAATTGTTGCAATGGCGATTTGCCAAGCACGCGTAACGGAAAACCGCCAAGCATAACCGGAAGTGCTGTTGTAGCGATACCGGCTTTCGCCCCGAATTTCAAAAAATCTCTACGTTTCATAATAGTACTTTCTAAATGTTAGACTAATTGAAATTCCGGCAAGGTGGCGATCACCTGTGCACTTTGGGCTACCTTTGAAGGGTCGAGATAATAATCTACTTCTGGCACGCCACCAGAAATAACATAGCGTTCGGTTTCGCCTTCGATAGGTCCCAGATGAAACGGTAGATACGCATCAGTCAGCGCAGTTGACATTTGAGCACTGGTCAGCTTGTCGGCATTTGGTATTAGCCGCACCCAATACAGAGGGTCAAACGTCAGCTTTACATTTTTGGCACGAGGGGCATTACCATTAAAATAATTCGGAAATGATACCGAAAGATAAGCGATGCCTTTGCGAGTCACATAAGTACCAGTGTTAACCCATGAATGTCCGCCTGCCCAACCTTTGACGTTTGGTGGATTCAGGAGGTCTTGACCTAACAGCCCACCCATTGCCAGCAGTAAATAGGAATGGGTTGGATTTCGGTCAGTATAGATTGTCCCGCCTTGAGAATCGGTTTTACCCGAGTCAAGAGGTTCACCGCCGTCATAGGTTGGCAGATCAATGGCGAACTCTCGAATAAGCGAACAAAAAAGTTCGGCAGGACTCTTGAGTTGAGAGCCGATCACATTTGCGTCATAAAAATGGGCGCTCTTCAGGAGTGCATCGACAACAGGTTTGATCTCCCAATTGCTTGCAACAAGTTTGAGTGCCATCGCATCGACAACTTGTTTGTTCGGCACCCAATAGACCAATGCCGTATAGATCTTCTGACAGAGGAAATAGGCAACGTTATATCCACCATTCTTTGCAAAGATCATATCAATGATCTCTTGCATACCAAAGTTGCCACTTTGACCGAAGAATGTTTTACTATTCGTATTGTGTAATTGTGGATTGAGTTGTCCGACAAATGGTGCAGTTTGTGTTGGCTGCCAGCCGGTCAGAGCCAGAGCCGCTTGTTGAATATCTGTTTCGGTATAGTTATTTGCACCTGTTTTCGGATCGGTCAAGCCGAGCGTAAATAACTCCATCAACTCACGAGCAAAATTCTCATTAGCATTATCAATGATCTTGCCGTTCTTTACTTGATAGGTATTCTGATTTCCATTAAGAAAGATCAGCATCGCGGGATCGGTCGCCACTTCATAGACGAAGGTCTTCATATTCCCTAATGCATTCTTGCGAAGCATTTGGTTGTAGGTGTACATATATTGGGAGGTTTTCACGGAGTCGAATGCAGTGACAAAATGATTGCTCCAGAGCAAGGTCATCTTCTCGGTGATCGAGAGCTCTTCTTTTCTCATTTGCTCGAACCACCATCCTTGCAAACTCTGCTCCATAAATTTATTAAGTCGCTGTTTGTTATTGAAATCTATTGCCAGTTTAGCGGGGTCGGTAATGGTCCGATCAACCTGGTAGAGTTTATCGCACCACGTGCCCGGCTCGGGCGGTAGTGTCACAGGGGTAAGGAGTTTTGCAACAACAGCATTCATCGAGCCCAGTGCTATGGCAGCTTGATATTGTGAGTAGGGCAGACCGAACATCGACCGACGGAGCAAGTGACGAACTTGTGGGTCGCCCCACACACCCGTATATGGTGATAAGTCGTTCGATAGGGTAAGCAATGGCTGGGGGTTCGCACCAGCAACACCAGTGTAGCCTGGAATGCCGCGATCTGACGACCCTGCACGAGCTATTATTGGGCTAAGAGCGGCGGTGCCAGCAATGGCGGCACCGGAGCTAACAAGAAACTTTCTTCTGTCCATAATTACACCTGCGTTTATGAATGAAACAACTGTGTCGTTTTGTTTAAGATAATGATACTAAAGATACGAAAAGGTTTAAAGAATATGCTAAAAAATATTGTTTTATCCGAGGTAGTTACCAATAAAAGAACGATTTTCGTCGGTTTTGATGGCGGCGGCTCAAATTCTCGCATTATATTGCAGACTTCGGAGAGTGATATTATTCGCCGTGATTATCGGCAGAGCATCAAATATATCGACATTGGAGTCGAGGCTTCAGCGCAAGCATTGTATCAAATCATCATAGAGCTCTGTCCACTTGATCGGTGGGATAAAGCCTATATTACTGTTGCGTTATCGGGTGCAAGTGATATAGAGAAAAACAATGAATTCAAACAACGACTATCGACAATATTTTCTTCGAAAGAAGTAGATTGTCATATTGAAAGTGATTCGTCTTTCACACTCCAAGCTGCTTATCCAAATGGCGAAAGTGGATATTTATTAATATCAGGTACAGGCAGTGTTGCGATTGCTCGTGATGGTGTTGGCAATATTTCGAAAGTTGGAGGTTGGGGACGGTTACTTGGTGATGAAGGAAGTGGATATTGGATAGGGTTGCAAGCACTTAAACATTATGCAAAAGCTACTGACGATGCGGTACTTAAGAGGACACTCTTTCATTCGCTCAAACTACAGCTTGATGAAATATCAAACGGAGATTTTGCGATCTTGCGTTCGATTCTCTATTCCAACTCACTCTATCCTGCTGTATTTGCTTCGTTAGTATTTGATTGCGCTGATGAGGATCCATCGGCATTGAGTATTATTCAAGAAGGCGCACATTTTCTGGCAAAAAACATAACACTCTTGGCAGCACGGAGTGAAAACCCGATAGGGAATATCGTAACTCTTCATGGTTCGGTAGCTTGCAACCCCTTAACAATAAAATATATCGCCGAAGCGTTGCCGAAAGAATTTGTACTCACTACCATTTCGAGCGATCAAGTATTGAATAATGCGCTGCAATGCTCATTGGCAAGAGCACAGTCTTCTATTTCTTAACCCATGCTTGATAGAGTGGTACGATCGAACGTTCCGGGCTTTGGGGTGATGATAGGGCTACCTTCACATAGAAATCTCGTGCATTTTCGTCCCAGAAGACAATGGGCATTTTCTCGCCGCCATAGGATCCGTTCGAGAGCACGTAATCTCCGCTGGTGAAGTATCCATCACTCAGCACATAATATAGAAACGGACCTCTTCCATTAAATCGGAAGAACCCGAGATCGGCAACGTTGTCAAATTCAAACGTGACCTCACCCATCAGATCTTTCCCGTCAAGATAGAGTCTCTTCTTGATGTTTTTTATGCCTTTTGTAGCCGTCTCGAATTTCTTGCCTTGATAATATTCACTGATCAGAGCATTAAAATCTTTCGTGGTGACATTGGTCGTATCCTCGTTCACTTCCGAATGGATGTGGGTAAAGAGTATCGTGCCCGTTCCGCTTTTTCCATCAGCATTGAGCGATAGGCGCATTTCTTTATGGCTTGCGGTGAGACAGCCATTAAACAAGGCAACGATCAACATCATCGGCAGTAAGTATCGTATTTGTGTTCTATTCATATATGCAAATTTACGAGGGATTAGTAATAGCCCTACAAAGTTGAAATTTTTGGCAGTTAGGAAGTTGTTAGTCTTTAGTAGTCTTTAGGATTTAGTCGTTAGTCTTTAGTAGGCTAAATACGTTAGATTGTTGCTAACGACTAAAAAACTACTAACGACTTACGACTTACAACTAACGACTAAAAACTATCCATCTGCCAAACGCCATCGATCATACCATTACCGTAGTTGAGTACGATCCGTCACTTCATAAAGACGTATGGGACGGCTTTGTGTTACGTTCGATGAACGGAACAGTATTCCATCAACAGCAATTTCTCGGTTATCATACGCCGGGCAAGTTCGATTTTCATCACTTGCTCTTCTATCAGAACGCAGAATTGGTAGCAGTGTTACCAGGTGGCTTCAAAGATCATCGCAAGATCTACGAATCACCGCTCGGGTCGAGTTATGGCTCGTTCGTTGTTAAAGATATTAGTGCTGATACGGCACTTGCAGTCGTGAGTGCTTTTGAAGAGCATATCAAGAGCAAGAATGTCAGCGAAGTATTCATCACCAGTGCGCCAGTGATCTATCAAGCTATCATCAC
Source organism: Kapaibacterium sp. (SeqCode) (assembly GCA_038229915.1). GTDB lineage: Bacteria > Bacteroidota > Ignavibacteria > Palsa-1295 > Palsa-1295 > JAFDZW01. The sequence goes on from JBBRNY010000058.1 coordinate 9,375, forward strand.
GCAAAATCTCGATTTTGCTTTGTTGTATAATGGCTATGCGTATCAACGGCATTATATCAGCCATGCGATAGATCTGCAAACAGATTCGATCCCTTTCGATCGTTTTCAAGCAACATCGCGGAAGCACATCCGTCGTATCAAGCGTGATCACCCAGAAGCGACGATCGAAGAAGTACCCAAAGAGGAAATGGTGCGCGGTATAAAAGAATTTTTCCCGATCCTCCTTGAGAACAAAGCCAAATTCGACGCAAAACCTACACATACGCTTGATGAATTGTTATTGCTCAATGAGTTGCTTCCTGATCTGATGAAGCTTTTCCTTGTTCGCATTAACGGTGAGCCTATCGCAGGCTCACTCCTTTTTATTGCGAACACACGAGTCACACTTATCTTTTATCACATGCTTAAATATGCATTCGATGAATATAAGCCGATCTATTTATTGATGGACGCCGTGACTGCTTGGTCGCAACGGAATGGCTATGCGTTCGTTGACATCGGGGTATCGCAAGATACACACGATGCAAACCCAATGACCCCCGCATTGTCGTTGATCCGGTTCAAAGAGAAGTTTGATTCACGAGGCCTACTTCGCTCAACAATGTCGAAGCAATACAAATAGTGAGCGCCCACCACCCACAGCATACAAAGCCGCTCATCCGATTTCTCATCCTCGGAGACCCGCGTTACGACCGCCGAGTACAGAATTTCATTCGATATTTCCGATCGAAAGAGTGGTCGGTTGAATTGATCTATGGTGCGCCGACTTCAAATGAGAAATATGTTGCCGAAGGGATAGCAGTCACCCATATCACACTTCGAAATACTTCGGGCCCGAGAAAGTTTTTCGAATATCATCGTGCTTTACTCAATATTCAACAACGATCATCACCGGCAAATATACTCTTTGCCTGCGACCTTTATTCTCTCCGAGCGGCATCACAGGTAAAGAAATCACAGTCGCAAAGTATGCTCATCTATGACGCTCGTGAGATATATACCGAGCTGCCAACCGTCGAAAAAAAGCATTTCGTTAAGGCATTTTGGAAGTGGTGGGAGAAGTCCGGTCTTAGCAAAACAGATCTCGTCGTCACGACAGCCCCGCTTGATGCGAATGCTCTGATGCAAGTGCATTCGTTTCTTCCGAGATCAAGCGTGGTCAAAAATATGCCGTATTCATCGGGGAGTACTTCTACCAAAGAATCTCTTCGTCATCATTTTAATATTCCTGGTACGAAGAAGATCATTGTGTACGTAGGAGGTTTGCAAGCTGATCGCGGTCTTGAAAAAACTATCTTGGCCATCTCAAAACTAAAAGACGACGCTGTGTTGGTATTAATAGGAGATGGAGTTCTAAAACCTGCGCTTCAAAAATTAGTAGATGAAAAAGGCTTGACCGATTCAGTATTTTTTTATGGTTCTGCAAATGCGGATGATGTCGTTGGATTATTGAGCAGTGCCGATGTCGGCGTTTCACTCATCGAAGGGATGTCACTTAGTTATTCGCTTGCATTGCCGAGCAAGGTGTTTGAGTATTTACACGCAGGGCTTGTTGTTGTGAGTAGTCCTCTGAAGCAAGTGCAAGCTACCATGATGGATCGAGATTATGTTTTGTATGCCGACGAACACAATGAGTCTGAGGTCATTGCGCAATTTCAAAAGGCATTGCTACTCTCTGAGGATATTTCTTTGCGAGAGAAAATCATCTCGGATGCGAAAGAATCTTTCGTGTTCGAACACGATGCCGAGGAACTCTATGGTGTTATTCTCTCAAAATAACACGATGCACGATTTAGCAAAGCGCACCTAATACATTGATCTACTTTTGGCTTGTTATACAGCAGTTGATCGCCAGCATGACGCATATCATTGGCGGTGATGCTGTGCACGCTGTCGAAGCTCCAACGCTATTATTGTTTCGTGCTTCGATAGCGGCTATCGCTTTGTACATATTGGTTGCTATTCGGGAAAAACGATTTAATATTTATTATGGTCTTCAGCGGAATGAACTCGGTCGTCTATTTCTCCTCGGCGGATTAAATATTCTCATCAATCAATTTCTTTATCTCGAAGGTTTGCGATTTACCACCCCAGCAAACAGTGCACTCCTGTATGCACTGACACCGGCAATAGTATTTCTTCTGGCGATTCGAGTTCATTGGGAGCAAACCAACTGGAAAAAGATCGCTGGTATTATTATTGCTTTCGTTGGGACAGCCATTTTGATGTTCGAGCATGGCGCATCATTTGGCTCTGAAAACACGAAAGGGAATATGTTGATCTTTGTAGCAGTGATCGCTTGGTCGCTCTTTACGATGCTCGGCAAACCATTAATTATGAAATATGGCGCGCTCAGAGTGACGGCGCAACACATGATCATTGGTGCATTGCTGTATCTGCCGTTTGGATTATTGAATTTGGATATGCAAAGTGTTGCGCAGTTTGATCTAAAAATTTGGGAAGAAATTCTGTATCTTGGCATTTTTGCTTCGTGTGTCAATTATGTGCTGTGGTATTATGCACTCGGGAAACTCGCGATAAGCAAAGTCGCGATCTTCCAAAATCTTCAGCCCGTCCTGACCACTATCTTAGCACTCTCGCTCGGTCTTGCGCAGCTTAGCCCTGAACTTCTGGGTGGCGGTGCGCTTGCACTTGCCGGTGTGCTGTTGGTGCAATACGGATAAAAGAAATCCCCTGATGTGACTCAGAGGATTTGTAAAATATGATCGCGTAGATTATCTGTTGACGACGATCTTAAAGACCATTGGTTTTCCCATTCCTTCGATCCTGCCTTGATAAACACCTTGTGGCAATTTACTCAAATTTAATTGCAGAATATTATCGCCGACGTTCAATAACGAGAGCGGGGTTGTGAGAACATTCTTTCCTGTAAGGTCGCTCACAGAGCAATAAACGGCTGCCGCATTCTCGCTTTGAATTTGCAGAAGCATCAGGTTTGTCGTTGGGTTCGGATAGGTGCCGATCAATGAAAGCCCCGATTCGTCAATCGCATCAACACTATTTACTGTCGAGATCACTTTCGCTTTCATATAGACTGCGATACGAGATTTTGGTGCGTTCGAAATAACGATAAGCGAATCAAGAAATGTGCCGATCGCTTTTGGGGTAAATTGCACTTGAATGTCTTGTGATTCACGCTGATTGAGTTCAAGATGATCGTTGGTACCAATGGTTTGGAACGGGTCGTGAGGGAATAGAAGATTAACCATCAACAGACGCTCGGAATCGGAAACATTCTTTACCGTTACAAATAAAGATGGGTTAAAACCGAGATTTTTCGTCATCTGCCCGAAATCCAGCGTGTCAGCGGAGACGTTGATAGCCGGCAGGAGTTCATCGCTTGAATGGACGTTTGCAATGAGCCGCACCACAATTCTTTTTGATCCATCGGCAGTATTACTGTTGATAACAATAGAATCATTATACGTACCAATAGCACTTGGTGCAAAGGCAACAGTCACGGGGAGGGATTGTCCGCTGTCGAGTTGAAAATTCCCGAGCCCAACGGTTACCGCAAACGGAGGATGAGCGTTCGTGACATTGCCCGTCAGACGCAACCGAGTATTGGTAGTATTTTTTACCACAAACTGTAAACTCTTCGATTGCCCGGTATAAACAATACCATAATTGAGTGTCGCAGGTGTGACGCCAATTTTTACAACAGTGTCAGGAATATAGCCGTAAGCACTGAGATAGATCACGATCCTATCATTCGGTGAATTGCTGTTGCTCGTGATTACCAACGAATCACTTACTGGTCCTGTCTGGACAGGGGTAAACTCGACGTGAACGGTAATAAATTGGCCTGAGTCGAGGCTGTAAAGACCAGCACCACCATTGATCGTAAAGGGAGGCTGAAGTGTAGAATCAACAGCACCGATCAATTTTACAAGAGTATCGCTGGTGTTCTTCACCGTAAATGATAAGCTCGCCGTCTGCCCGAAACGGACATTGCCAAACTGCAAGGAAGTGGTGGAGACGGTAATTTTTGGCACCGTATCTGCTGGCACGAGCACTTTAGCTTGTACAGATCCTACAAAGGCGATAGCAAGCAAGAAAGCGATAAAACTTGGTCTGATATTTGAATACATTCTTCTTAATGATTATTACAGACTTCATAATAGGATGTGAGACGGGATAGTTTCAGAAGAATATTGACGGTGTACAAATATTTTTGTCACACGGGCGGTATCGTCATACGTTGTAATTGAGAAGATGATTTAAGTCGGGTTTGTACTGAAGATGTCTTAGACCCAAACGGTGCAGACTTGACTTAAGATTTTGACCGGAGTAGTCCGGACTTGTATGGTGGCTCTGAGTTGGAAAATTTCTCCGTTTTTCGTGGCTATGGAGATCATTGCCTTTTCAGAGCCGTCGTTTGTAAATAGGTTGCTGTACGTCTGGGGAGTCACACAGTAGCCTGTAAGCACCAAGTCTGCGAATATCCCGGTCTATTTTTTTTGTAGCGTCGAAACACAGAGGAGCCGGAAGTTGATGCCTTTAATTCATTAAAAATCAATATATTATAGTACTGCTGTTAAGTGATTAATTAATAGAACAACTGCCAGAGCTTATCCCCAAAACTATTAAACCCTCCCGAGACAACGTAAATTTGATCTTCCAACTTACTCACATATATTCAGATGCAATTAAAGATCAAACGACTTTCACCACAAAGCACCCACGATATAGATCTACCCGGCTATGCTACCGAACATTCGTCAGGGATGGATCTCAGATGTTCAGAGGATGTATCCTTCCAACCCGGCGAGTACAAACTCGTCCCGACTGGCTTAGCGGTCGAAATACTTGAGGGCTTCGAAGGTCAGGTCCGGCCCAGAAGTGGGCTTGCTCTCAAGCACGGGGTAACGTGTCTTAATACTCCCGGCACAATCGACGCTGATTACCGTGGCGAGTTAAAAGTATTGATGATCAATCACGGCAAAGCCGCTATCGAGTTCAAACGTGGCGAGCGCATTGCCCAGTTGGTGATAGCAAAATATGAACGTGTCGATGTC
>JBBRNY010000059.1:0-14333 GCA_038229915.1 Kapaibacterium sp. (SeqCode)
CTTTCAAGTAATAGAAAGCTTGAAGCATAAGATTCTTCAGTCGCTGAAAGAGCACCGTAACAAGAAGATGTTCGTCCGCTCCTTCAGAATGACAAATTTGAATCAGTGGAGCCGACTTGAGTCGGCTCAAAAAGAATCTGCTCCGAATAAATTCGGAGCTACTAAAAACTTGAACATTGTCATCCTGAGCGACAAGCGAAGGATCTGCACTTTCAAGTAATAGAAAACCTGAAGCCTAAGATTCTTCAGTCGCTGAAAGAGCACCGTAACTTGAGATGTACGTCTGCTCCTTCAGAATGACAAACTTGAATCAGTAGAGCCGACTTTCAGTCAGCTCAAAAAGAATTAACTCCGAATAAATTCGGAGCCACTGAATCTTTGCGGCGCAACTTGTGACCCAAAAGCGGGTTTACTGACGATAGACAACCTATTGAACATGATCCGTCTTTTCGTACTCACTTGTTGCATTTTTGTTCTTTGTCAATCCATCGGGGTGGCGCAACAGCGAGACACAACGCTCGTGTTTCAAAAGCAAACACTTGCCACCGAGCCAGAAAAACCGAGACCGCAGTTGAGCGGCATCGGTAGTGCATCGGTCGGCTCGTTCAGTTCGTTTCGCGCCGATAGGACCTATGGGTCGTTCTTACAGCCGAGCCTCGGTTTCGATTTTCTCGCAGAACCGGGTGACGCTATTCATTTCTTGTTCGGCGCACGAGTTGGGTTTTCAAATCCCATCACGACCGAACTGCTCTTAGGATTACGCCAGCCGATCTTCACCAGTGGAGATCACTCGCGACAAATTTTCGGAGATTTTGCACTGCTGTTCTTCGGCGATCACTCGAACACCGGAGCGGTAAGCACCGGAGCTCGCTTAGCAATAGGCGGAAAGTTTGAAGGCGCCGTTGATCCCGTTATTGCATTGGCGGCAGAGTTTCGCGGATCGCGCTCAACGAGCGAAGACCTCGATCGTGTTCGCACCCAATGGTGGGTCGGTGTTGAGTTTGGTATTTCGTTTCCCATCGTCAGTGGTTATACTGCCCCGACGCATAAGGATTCGATCCGTGCCGCGATACGCTATATCGCATCAAGCTCAGAGCTTGAAGAGTTTGATCGTATCACCTCGACTTCGAGAGTTGATGATTGGCTCTATACTTTTTGGAAACGTCGCGACCTGACGCCCACGACAGCCGTCAACGAAGCGAAAGAAGAATTTGAAAGCCGAGTAGCAGAAGCAAATGCGCGCTACTCATCACCGAAAAAACTCGGTGTGCAAAGTGACATCGGCAGAGCGTTAGTGCTCTATGGCAACCCCGACGTCATCGAGCGCGAGCACGGTACGGCAAACGAAAATATTACCTATGTCTTATGGGTATATCAACGCCGCATCCGTTCGCAACCGTTGGCAGTATTCTTGTTCCGATCAGACGGGACAAGAAATATGGTACAAGTTTTTTCGAACGTTCCGGGCGAGCTCAGTGGCTCACTACCATACGGACTGCCCGCAACGATGACCAGATGGATTCAGTAAAATTGCTCCGACTAAATTCGGAGCCACTGAAAGCAAAAACTTCAACATTGTCATCCTGAGCGACGAGCGAAGGATCTACACTTTCAAGTTGTAGAAAGCTTGAAGCAGAAGATTCTTCAGTCGCTGAAAGAGCATCGTAACGAGAAGATGTTACTCTGCTCCTTCAGAATGACAAACTTGAATCAGTAGAGCCGACTTCAGTCGGCTCAAAAAAGAATTTGCTCCGAATACATTCGGAGCTACTAATGTAAATCGAACTACAATGGCAACACTTCGCGAGATACGCCGACGCATTACTGGCGTCAAAGCAACATCGAAGATCACACAGGCGATGAAGATGGTCGCTGCCGCAAAATTGCGTCGTGCGCAAGATGCGATGATTGCCGCGCGTCCCTACTCACGCGCGCTTGATGTATTGCTCAAAGATCTGCTCTCGAATGCGGGCGATGAAGTGGCGAAATCACCGATACTTTTCGGCCGCACTATTAGCGAAGAACATACCGATAATGTGTTGCTCATCGTTGTCTCGAGCGATCGCGGTCTTGCCGGCGCATTCAACACCAACATTATTCGTTTTGCCGAAGCGCGCATCCGCGAAACCTACGGTGCACATTTCGCATCAGGTCGCGTCGGACTTATCACCGTTGGTCGCCGCTGCTCCGATCATTTTGCGAAACGCGGATATAATATCGTGCAAGCGTATCCCGGTGTTTTTAGTAAACTCGAATTCCAAACTGCGCACGAGATCATCGAACAAGCCACCGCGCTTTTCAACGATGCGAAGTATGATACGGTCGAAGTTATTTTTAATGAATTCAAATCGGTCATCACTCAGCGCCAAGTTGCCGAACGTTTGCTCCCAGTGCTCGATAAACAAAAGTTGATCGAAACACAATATAGCAAAGCCAGCCACGAATATATTTATGAGCCCGAGCCGTCGGAGATCCTCGATGTGCTTGTGCCGCGTCATCTCGAAACACAAGTTTGGCGCGCACTACTCGAATCGAACGCCGCCGAGCAAGGCGCACGTATGACCGCAATGGACTCCGCAACCAGAAATGCGAAAGACCTCATTTCGTCGTTGCAACTCTCCTATAACAAAGCGCGTCAAGCCGCCATCACCAAAGAGATCCTCGAGATCGTCGGCGGTGCAGAAGCTTTGGCGAAAGGATAGGGAATTGGTATGACTACGGTTTAGATCATTACAACTGATGCCAACCGTTCTGAGAATAAATGGATTTAGGTTTTTTTTCTACTCTAATGAGAGTAACGAACCTCAGCATATCCATATTGAAAAAGCTGACAAGACAGCAAAATATTGGCTTGACCCGATTCGGCTTGCCGAAAATTATGGATTCTCTTCTAAAGATACCTCGTTCATAGTAGAGACATTACAAACCAATAAAGAATTATTCACGAAAGCTTGGTATGAGTATTTCGGAAAATAAAAAAGTACGAGCTATTGAATTGCGGATCGTTAAGGACTATCTCGAAGTCTTTCTCGAAGATGGACGCATTTTTTTTGTACCGCTTGAATGGTACCCAACGCTTGCTTCGGCCTCCAAGAAATCATTGCAAAATTTTCGCCTGATTGGTAAAGGCTTAGGGATCCATTGGCCTGAACTCGACGAAGATCTTTCCATCGATGGTTTTCTTCACTCAGAACGAAACCTTGCGCAACCAAAGAAAGCACTCTCTCAGCGTAAAAGTCCATCTCTTGCGAAGTTGCCCGTTCGCTCGAAAGTTGCAAAACGCATCAGTGTGTAATAAACTTTTATAGTAAATTAAAAAGGGCAGACTCATCGTCTGCCCTTTTTTTTATTGTATAAATTCTATAACGCTACTCAAAGCTACTGCTTCACGGACTCTTCAAGATCTGAAAACGGTATCACTGTTTTTAGTTTATATCCGGTGATGGGCCAACTGCGGATGATCGTCTCGACATTGATGCCGAGGTCTTTGATCGCATGATAAAGTCCCGCTTGTCGTTCGCTCGCTTTTTTGATCGGTCCTGATTCCGGTACCCAGGCGAGTTCGTCTTCGAAGAGTAAATGGTCTTTCGGAAAATAATAGACGAGAAAATCTTTCGCGTGCGCAGATTTTTTTCCGATCACGTAGATCTTCATCTCGACAGCACCGTCAGTGATCGTCATACTATCTTTTATCTCTGTGGTACGGAGCGGGCGCGGTTGCAATGCTAAACTATCGGGCTCCATCGTGCGCGGTGCATTCACAATAAACCGTAAATATTCTTCGTCGATCTGTTGTGTCAGGATCGTTGCACTATCGTGGACGAATGCTCGAACGCCACCGAGATAGTGTGGATGAAAATGCCCGAACACAAAATATTTTATCGGCTTCTTCGGCGCGATCTTTCGCGCTTCGGCGATGATCAGCTCGCCGTTATCACTCGTCAGCGGTGCTTCGGCTACCAAGAGATAATTTTTGAACTCCACGATCATCGATTTCATATTCGCCGGCTGAATATTCATGAAATGAATATACTTGTTATACTGCTCGGTACTGATCTGCGTTGGCTCCGCTACATCTTCTTGATCCAGCTTATATTTTGTCGGTGGTGTCAGTAGTGTGGGTACCACAGCCGCGATCACTGCCGAGGAGACTTCTACCGAGTCGCGTACTTTTCCGCCGAATTGAACGATCTCGATCAACGAAGGATAATGAACATCATTGAAACTCTGATAACCACTATACAAATAGGTTGTGATAAGATCGCCATAGCGATCGTGAGCCTCTATCGTCGAAATATTATCGATCAGATCATCTGATCTGCGAATCGAAACGGTGACGATACTCTTAAAGATCTTCAATGTATATTTTGCAAACGTACTATTGCTTTCGGCACTTTCTTTGAGGTGCTGACGAACCATATACTCAAGCAAATATGCAGGATTGTAACGGGCTGTCATTAATGGCGCTTCTATATACTCACTGATCTTGAGTTGCTTCAGAGCTGTATCACCGTAACCAATTGACATCAGAATGTCGTGGTCGAGTTGTGTCGTTTCGAATAATGTTGCTTTCGGTTTTACGATCGAGTCGAGCTTCGCAAACCCGGCGCCATTGACCCATACCGCGCCGCTGCTTGCTGAACGGAAAGTCATCCACGGCTCAAAACTATGATAGAGTTGATGTTTCTGCTCGGAGTAGGAAAGCATCAACGCTTGGTCGCCAACGATCACAACCTGCTTGTGATAGCAAGCTTGCAAATGATCGGGCGTGACGCCTGATGCAATACCAATATGCAGTAATGAAACTGCCGCAAAAATAATAATGACGAGATATTTCATAGACTGTAAAACATTCTCGAGTATCAAAAGTTACAAACACGCGATAGAGACTTACGGCAATAGTAGGGAAGTGGCTTCGGCTCAGTCGAAAAAAAAGCCGGTCGAAGCCGGCTTTTACAATTATTTATCGTCTTGATAATTCTTCATTGATTGGACAATGCTTGCTTTTGCGGCGGCGGCATTGATCCATTGACCGATAATAACGCCTTTCTCTTCGAGGAGTTTATAGGTTTCGAAAAAATGCTCTATCTCGATGCGACGATGCTCGGCGATGTCGGTATATTCGCGAAGATGATTGACACTCTGATCTCCGCTGGCGGCGGCAATAATTTTCAGATCACTGCCTTTGTCATCATGCATTTCAAGCGCACCGATCGGGATCACCTCCAGTAGTAAACCGGTGAACAGATCCTGATCGCAAAACACCAGAATATCAAGCGGATCGCCGTCGTCCCAAAGTGTTGACGGGATAAAACCATACGAATATGGATAGTGAACCGAAGAATAGAGCACACGATCAAGACGGAACACGCCCAATTCGGGGTCGAACTCAACTTTATTGCGCGAACCACGAGGAATTTCGATCACGGCATTGACCAAATTCGGAGATTCTTTTCCCGAAGGAATATCTTTATAATTAACCATTCAATCCAATTTCAATCTAAAAACACGGACTAACTCCTATCGCAGGGTTTCCATTCCGAAAAGCTGTTTTTAAATTCGGCATATCGAAAAAAAGGGGACAGATTATTGACTTTTTTCCGCGGAATTGCATCTTGATGGTTCTCGTTCCTCTGTTGTCTAATGGATATGAAACATCATTAATTATATGAAAACGGTACTGACCTCTATTCTACTGTGTTGCGCATCGCAATTGTTTGGAATGTCTATCGACTCAAGTCGTTGGCCCTTTCCTGATACTACCCGATTGCAGTTTACGATTTATGGTGACGTTCGACGATATTTCTTTCAATTTGAGCCGTCTGGAAAACCGTATCCCGATAATTTTGACTATACGTATCCTGATGCAATAGAGCTTGATCCGTTGATTATTTCACGCATTGACGGTAATTGGGAGCCAATGGATTCTCAACAGGTGGTAAAATATACTTATAATAAATCACAAACGTATATTGTAGAGGAAAGAAGTGCTGCGATTAAATTGGACACCAACTTGCATAGGATTGTTTCACTTTATTATCATTACCGACATGGATCTGTACCTTCAGAGATGTATGAGGCTGAAATTACGATTTCGGGACTTGCTTATTCATCAAATGGATTTAGTGTGATTGATAGTGAAGCGAAGAACAGTATTATTTCGGCGTCATATAGTTACAGATTTGGTGCGCATTCAGACCGTTATAGCGGTGTGTCATGTAGTGGTGTAACAGCAATATATGTCACGGGCTCGCTCAACTATAATATCCTTTCGGTAAAGCCTCAAGTATCGTCTATAAATGATCAATGGAGTATTACTCAAAAAGATCAAAAGATTTGGGTTACGGTAGGGCAAGATGATCGTACCACCGACTTATATCTCTATTCAATTACAGGGCAATTGATAGAAAAAATACCGATTCAAAATAGCCAAGCATCATTTGAAGGACAAAACCTGCACTCAGGATTGTACCTTATTAGGGGAAACCGTCAGAGTGCTAAAATATTTATTCCGTAACTACTCAACCAACGCACTCTCACCTCGACACCATAATTTTCTCGACACTTGTTGCTGATGGAGTGCTGAGTTTTAGGAAATAGATGCCGTTGGGGAGTTGCGAGACATCGAGTGTGTAGGTAATGCTCGGCTGAACATAATCGAGCGACGACACTACTTGCCCAAGATTATTAATGATCTCTGCTTTCATATTATTTTCTGCGTTGGCATCGATCGAAAGATAGAGTGTCGTTGATGCAGGGTTCGGATAGAATTGATGCGTATTAGTTGTGCCCAAAGTTTGCACATCACTTTGTGAGTGATAGACCGTCACCGATTCGGCGATCGTTGTATGTCCCGATGCTGGTCCCGTATTACCACCAACGACCGCACCATAATAGGTTGCGCCGACTGTGTAGGGATAGGCTCCGTTCAATGCGGAGTCGATGGTGACAAAATAGGCATACGTGCCTTGCGGATATTCGGGAGTGACACAAAATCTTCCGTTGTGCTCATCGAGATTTCCCAGATCTTTTACATATTGAAAATCTTCGCTGTAATATCCGAGCGGATAGGAAGCTGATATGTCGGGTCCGTACTGCGCGGCAGTAAGAGCATTGCCATTTGCATCTATCGTACGATTAGTCATCGTTCGCCCGCGATACGAACTCAGCATACGAGTAATGCCGCCGGTGCCATCAATATTTTTATAACCATAAGCGCCATACATCGGAAAACCATCGAACGCATAACCGATGATAGGCGAGTGCTTGCTGCTATCAGCATCATTGTATAGACAGCGCGGATTCAGGTGATGATGATACTCGCCGTTCGGGGCAGGATGACCCAAGCATTGATCGAACCCCGGTCCTTCGACGACCACTGCGTTCTGATGCCAAATGTTTTGATTGTTATACGACCGCGCATCAAGAGCGTTGAACATACTCACGCCATTAGTCCAAATACCAATATGCCCAAGCGGAGTAGCCGTTGCGGTACCCGTATTTTTTACAGGCTTGCGAGTGACCTTAAACACAAAATTTTGATTCGCCGGAGTATTCGGGTTGCCTTGCCAAGGACCAATATCATATCCCGGAATGCAGGTGCAACTCACATACACCCAGTCGGCAGAGTACTGCACAACCTGTACATTCGATGCAATACCACCATAGCCTTTCGCCCCAGTCTCGTTCAAAACCCAAGAAGTAACTTCAGGCGAGAGCTGTGCTTGTGCAGATGCACTGACAAAAAACGCGAACAAGAGAATGGTATAACGTGTCATAATAAGAATAATAAATGGAAATAGTATAACACCTATACCCGTAAGTAATTTCAGCATAGCATCACCATGATTAATGGGATTAAGGGATTACCCATGATTTCGTAGGGGTATGCCGCTGGCATACCCGTTGATGGATTTCTAGATAAGTATTATGTCCCGATATAGAAAGACCAATTAAAATGAGCATTTAAAATCACGGCTAATCTCTTAATCCCATTAATCACGGTCAAACTATTGTCACCATAAATTTGTCGTATATGTCCCATCTATTACTGTCTGCATAGAAACATCCAAATGACATCACGCGCAAAGAAAACAATTTTTTATAGTATCGGTGGTCTGATTCTACTGGTCGGTGTTGGGATATGGGTTGTCCTGACGTATTATATCAATGACATTATTAACGATACGGTTGTGCCGCGGCTCGAAGAGTCGGTTCGCAGCTCGACCAACGGTGATTATTATCTTACGCTTGGCAAAGTAAATTATTCGAACGGCACACTGTTCTGCCCGAATTTTAATCTTGAGCGCGTAAACTATGATAGTGCCGCATCGGGCTTGAATGTCCGCCGCGTCACGATCGACACGGTGCTGTTTGTCGGCGTTAACTGGTGGGATCTGCTGTGGGGTCGAGGGGTGATCGCAAAGCGGATGGAAGTCAATTCGCCCAAGTTGTATATGATCGATATTGTCAATGGGTATGTTGACTCAAGTATCAAAAAACCTGAACCGAAGGTCTCGCTCGTTTCACAACTTCCGAAACCATTGCCGCGAATTTCATTCGATAGTATTATCCTGAATAATATTGCATTTTTTCTTCCTGACCAAAAAACGAATCAGCCCTCGAAACGTCTCGACGGCGCAAGTATTCGCTTCGCCGATTTCCTGATCGGTGTCGATACGACCGGCGCATCGAAACGATTGATGTTCTCGAAGCACGTTGATTTTACTATTCCGAAGATCAACTATGCGATGGACGACAGTATGTATTCGATCAAACTTCGAAATCTGCATTGTGATCTGACTGATTCACTAATCACGATCGATAGTCTGCTCTATGATCCCAATTACAGTGAAGATGAATTTCGCGAACGCAACAAATATGTTCGCGGCAGACTGACGGGGCACTTCACCGATATTCGTGTCGAAGGAATAAATTTTGCAAAACTGTTCGCACAATCGTCACTCCGTCTGCGCACTGCGCGAGTAGGGGATTGGTCGATGGATTATTATAGCGACAAACGCCATCCGCGTGACCCGCATCCGCCTATTGCTGATATGCCGAATCAATTGATCGGCGGCGCAAAGATGAAATTTGATATCGACTCCTTGATCTTGGGCAACGGCGCGATCAGCGTGCGCAACCGCCCGATCGGGAGTATCCAAACCGGAATACTTACATTCCAAAAAACGCGTGTCGTGCTGCACCCGATCTCGAACGACTCGACCAGCCGATTTTATAAACTACCGACTCGCATCAGTGCGACTTGTTTGTTTGTAAATCAAATGTCATTCGATGCGACGATAGACTACCCGCTGTTCTCGCCGACGTTCGATCTCGTGATCGAGGCACGTACCGGCAAGCTTGACGTGAAGAGATTAAATACCTATCTCATTCCCGTCGAACGAAAAGAATTAACCGAAGGTACTGTCGATAATGCTGACATCAGAATGGTTATTCGAAACGGCGTAGCGACCACATCGCTCACTCCGCGTTATCACGATCTCTCGATGAAAGTGCTCAGTGATAAACCAAAAGAGAGTCGCGGTATTCTCGAAGGGATCAAAACATTTCTCGGAAATTTGTTGGTGCTGAAATCAAATAACATGGATAAGCCAGGCAAACGCGCTCTGACCAGCACGACCACGCTTCGCCGCGCCAAGACTTCGGAGTTCTTCGAATTCCTCTGGCTCGCGCTCCGAAAATCGATCGGGCACCTCGTTGGTGGGTTCGATTAAGTAGGCTGATTAAGTAGCGATTTTACAGATCGTTTTAGCAAAACCAAAGTCTCAGGTAGAGGTGTTCACTTAATGAACATCTCTCTCACTATGAACTATTTCGTCACGGCTTTTACAATATTTCTTTTTGCTTCACGCTTGAGCGCACAATTTATTGTGCCCATCGATGGCAAGCAAAATGTTGATTGGTTTTTAGTAAATTATGTTGATCGCGATACGAACGTTGGCTCGTTCCTCGACCACCGTTGCCAACAGCTCACCTACGATCAGCATCAAGGTAGCGATTTTGTCATTCGTGATTTTCGGCAAATGGATTCGGGCGTGAAAGTCTTTGCCGCAAAAAGCGGACGAGTATATTATACTCACGATGGCGAGTTCGACCGCTCGACCCAACCCGATAGTGGCGGCTACGGAAATTTTATCAGCATTGGCCATGGCGATTCGCTCTATTCTATTTATGCGCACCTCAAAAAATATTCCCAACTTGTAAAAATTGGCGACTCAGTCGAACAAGGACAATACATCGGCTTGGTTGGATCAAGCGGTAAGGCGAGCGACCCACATCTACATTTTGAAGTCTATCACAACGGTGTGATCGTCGATCCATTTGGCGATCATTGCCCGTTAGTACCGGTAGCGCCTTCGCTCTTCACGAAGACACCATTTTATGAAAATGAGTTTGCGATCATCGACGAAGGCTTTGTCGATTATGTGCCATCACTTAATGATCTCCGTGAACATCCTGCCGCAGAAACAGTTTTTTCAGATCTCGATAGCACCATCTTTTTTTGGTTGCACGGCTTATCATTTCATTTCGGAGATACGCTTCGCTATGAATGGAGAAAACCCGACGGTTCATTATGGTTTAGTTATGGTTTTCGACAAGACACCGCATTACGATTTTGGTATACGGGGACCTATATCAACGGACCTGCAAAAAATGCAATGGATATCGGAACCTGGCACATCAATTGCTATCGCAACGACTCGCTCTTTAAGATCGCACCGTTTGAAATAACTATCAGCAATAGCGTCGCTATAACAGAAAAAACTATTCGATCGACTATTCAATACTCGAACAACGAATTGATCTTCGCGCCAGAAGCCGAGCTTACGACTCGTGCAACGCTCGAATTGTTTTCTATTAGCGGGGCACTGATAAAATCATTCAACGCTGATAATCTTGCATTGACCGACCATCAATATCGGATAGCTCTACCGTTACTCCCGAGCGGAAAATATTTCCTGCGAGTGACTGACCAAGGAAAAACCACAACACATACATTTGTGATCACGAAATAATAGTTGTATCAGTAGAGCCGACTTCAGTCGGCTCAAAAACACTCCGACTAAAGTCGGAGCTACTGACTAAATACCCAGCCTGTCATTCTGAGGGAGCCAACAAATACTTCAAGCTGCGCTGTTGCTTCAGCGACCGAAGAATCTAATGCTTCAGTTTTTTCTACAACTTGCAAGTGCAGATCCTTCGCTCGCCGCTCAGGATGACAAATTTGAAGTTTTTTCCATCCCCATGAAAAAACTAAAGTCTGTCATTCTGAGGGAGCCAACGAATATTTTAAGTTGTGATGCCGTCTCAGCGACCGAAGAATCTCCTTTAGACCAAGGCATCGTGTTAGTGACCTGATATATGCTCCGACTAAAGTCGGAGCTACAAAAAAAAGCCTGAGATCGAAATCTCAGGCTTTTTATAAATACTGGTGAACAATTATTAAAACGCAGCTTCAACCGTTTCGACACGTGCTACCCAACGGATAGTCTGGGTTGCGCGACCGACCACTATGAGATCAAGTGCTTTGCCGGCATTATCTGCAGCGACAGTAAATGATACGCCACCAATATTTGAGGCAAGGAGCGTTGCCGCCGGTGCCGCACCAATGAAACTGACATTGCCCGCATTATCACGGTAGATCAAGCCTTTCACATCGTAGCCGGCATAAAGCCCGGGAGTTGACGTGCAAATACCGGTCACCATTATATGAAAAGTATAAACGGCGTTAAAATTTGGTAATGTCAATTTAAGAGCGCTGCCATCAAGGAATAACGAAGTCGGTGTGACGCCGTCAGTGGTCGTATTACGAAGCACGAACACTGATGTTTGTGCATCGCCTTGTGAAGCGAACACACCGGCTGATTGTGCGAACTGCGCATATTGCGGAGCTGATGCCTGAAGCCCACCCAAGATCATTGCGTTCTCGCCATCGGCAATATTTGATACACCACCGGCAATGACACTACTACTGCCATTGGTCACATTACTCTGTCCGCCGCTGACAGTCGAAAAATCTCCGATAGCATTATTGCTATTACCACCGCTGATCGAAGCATAATTTCCATCTACAGTATTGGAATTACCACCGCCGATAAAACTTCCAAATCCGTTTGCGGTGTTTGACAAGCCACCCACAACAGCAGAGCCCGAACCATTAGCGGAATTGCCGCCGGTTGACTCGCCATCAAAACCACCACCGCCAACAAAACTGCCCGTACCAGATGCAGTATTTCCGCGACCGCCACCAACAAATGCATAATTAGCCGAGACGCTGTTGCCTAAGCCTCCGACGATAGATCCATAATAACCTGAGACGTTATTCCCACCGCCGCCAACGATCGATGAATAGTCCGAAGTAATAGAGTTGCCTTGCCCACCGCTGATCACACCAGCGCGAGCAGAGCCTTCTCCGCCGATCTGATTATTAATACCACCACCAATAAAACTAAAATCCGCGTTCATAAAATTGACTGCGCCATCCTCGCCGCCACCAGCGATCACTGAGCCTCTGTTAAAAGAATTTATCAGATTGTATTGATAACCCCCAATAATATTGACGCTCGAATCTCTTGGTTGATAGAGCATTACGCGCATCGAGCCTTTGTTTTTATCGTCTGTTTGGAAAACGTGAATCTCGAATGCCTGATCGTCGGTCGTGCCGATAAAATTTGTTCCTGGTGTTGTACCCGCATCACCAGTGAGGCTCCAACCGCTTCCGCTACCGGCAGCAGCCCATGAGAGATTTCCGGCTCCATCGTTGGTCAAGATACCGGCTGCATTTGCGCTAGGCCATGAGTAGGGAATGCCTTTGATCGAAACAAGATCACCACCGTTATTGACTTGAAATTTACTCAAATTGCCGACACTAAAAAGCGATGTCGGGTTTTGCACGCCGACACCGACGTTGCCACCAGCTAAGATGCGAAGACGCTCGCTGTTGGTGGTTCTGACGACAAGATCTTTCCCATCGATCGTCCCAAGAAAATTTGTTTCAGGATCAGTAAGGTTATTACCCTTGAGATCCCAAGCATTTACCAAACTTGCTGCAGCCCAAGAGAGATTGCCGTTGCCATCATTTGACAATACACCTGTTCCATTGCCAGCAGGCCAAGAGTAGGGCACTCCTTTAAGTGATACTACATCACCGTTTCCATCAACCTGAAATTTATCGCCACTACCAACAGTCAAGAGCGATGCCGGTGAAGGATCGCCAATACCGACATTGCCAGTAGAGAGGACACGAAGGCGTTCGCTGTTTGCGGTTCTTATCACAAGGTCTTGTGCGTCGATCGTACCAAGAAAATTAAAAAGAGGGTTGGTACCGCTATTACCTATCAGCGCCCAAGCACTGACTGCACCTCCGCCACCGCCACCACTGACAGGTACCCAAGACGAGCCGTTGTACATATCAAAGGAGTGATTGGTTGTATTATAAACAAGCATACCTTCGGGAGGCACACCACCGCACATTGTAAGCTCTTGAGCCAGAGTCATTCGAGGCGGCAAGAAGCCTTTTGTGGTCGATGAAAGATCGAGCAACGAACAAGGGTTCGGGAAGCTAGGGGTTATTACACCACTGTTATCGATTCCGAGCGAGCCGTTAACATTGGAAAGATATACCCGCAGATCAGCAGGATTATTATCATCAAGCACTAACTGTTGCGCACCAAAGATGCGACCACCAGTTTGTGCTGAAACAAGCGAAAACGTGGCACTCAGAATACAGAGTGATACCAGTAATTTCTTCATAGGAGTCTGTGTATTGAAAGCAATTTTGAGAAAACATACCATTAACCGAAGGCAATTCGGCTGAATAAATACAAAGTTACGAAAAATATTAGGGATGCCATTAAAAATCAGTATTGAGTGAACCCTGAATTCAGTAGAGCCGACTTCAGTCGGCTCAAAAAATGCTCCGACTAAAGTCGGAGCTACTGACAAAATACACACCTTGTCATTCTGAGGGAGCCAACGAGAATTTCAAGTTGCGCTGTCGTCTCCGCGACCGAAGAATCTAATGCTTCGGTCTTTCTACAACCTGCAAGTGCAGATCCTTCGCTCGTCGCTCAGGATGACAAGCTTGAAGTTTTTTCGACTCCCATAAACATACTAAAGTCTGTCATTCTGAGGGAGCCAACGAATATTTCAAGTTGCGATGCCGTCTCAGCGACCGAAGAATCTTATGCCTCAGTCTTTTATACAACTTGAAAGTAAAGAACCTTCGCTCGTCGCGCAGGATGACAAGCTTGAAGTTTTTTCGACTTCCATAAACAAACTAATGCCTGTCAGACTGAGGGAGCCACCGA
>JBBRNY010000060.1:0-14307 GCA_038229915.1 Kapaibacterium sp. (SeqCode)
ACTCCTGCGCTCGATAATGCAGAATATATTTTGAAAGCGTATCCTAATATGATGATCGAATTGCGCGGACATACCGATAACACCGGAGATGCGAGCCATAACCGATCACTTTCCGAACGCCGAGCCGAAGCCGTCAAGCGTGATCTGGTTAAACGTGGGATAGATGCTTCGCGTATAGTGGCAAAAGGCTTTGGCGATTCGATGCCCGTTGCCGATAACTCAAATGATGACGGAAGATCGCGCAACAGAAGAACCGAATTTGTGATCGTTTTGCAGTAATAAAGAATGTAATCTCGTTATTCTCACGGCACGGAGCCAATTGCTGCTGTGTTGATTTATTGTTGTGTTAATAAATATTCTGTGTGATGAAGCAACGAATTCTCTTACTGCTCTTCTTTGTGCTTTCTGTTATCGCTTTCCGAAATTCCTCTGCGCAAGAACATCTCATTGCGCCGAGCGGAATATTCACTGATGCGTTACAACCTTCAGCTACAAGCACACCTTTCCCGACGAATTCCGGATTTATCAAGATAAACGTGTCGGTCTTGCTTGATGCGGTTTCTCGTAAGAACGAAATATTTACGATCGAAAACTTTCCGCTTGGGAATACACGAGTAACACTTGCCGTTGATCAGTTCGACGTGCTCACAAAAAACTCGCGACTCGTGCTTGGCACAAACAAGGGGGATATACCAACGACCGCACCAACGTATGTGCTCCTTCACGGCTCGGTTATTGGTGATGCAAACTCGCATGTCTATATCGCTGTATTCAAAACCTATGCAATTGGATATGTCGAAACGAATATCGGTAACTTAGGACAAAGTAGCCGCTACTTGATCCAACCGACGAGTATGACAAAAGAGCAGTCATCAACAATGATCGTCTATAAACAGGACGATGTTACTCGCGCTGCACCTCTTGATCATAAATGGAATTGCGGCACCGATGAACTCCCGGCAAACGGACCATTGATGCAAAAAATGTTTGAAGAAATGGCAAAGCCTGTTCCCCAGGCAAATCCGCAAACACGAATGGTACACTTGCTCAATATTGCGATCGATTGTGACCACGAATTTTATACTACTGTTGGCTCCGATGCGACTCGTGCTCAAGAATATGCGATCGCCGTGTTGGGTGCACAAAGTGATATTTATTTGCGCGATCTTTGGTGCGGTGTGAATGCTGGATACCTTCGAGTTTGGATCAATGATGATCCCTATCCTGGAGATGGGACAGGTGAGTTGTTAGGGCAGATCGTTGACTATTGGAATACGACGATGCTCAATACTCAACGTGCGGCAATGATGCTCTATTCTTCACATGGCGGGGGCGGGCTTGCGTATGTTGGCACACTGTGTTCTCCCAACGATGGCGGGCTCGGATACGGAGTATGCGGACTAAATACCGGCGTGGTCTTTCCGGCAGACGGTTACATTTGGGATGTTGATGTGAGTTCTCATGAGTTCGGACATATCTGCGGTTCATCGCATACACATAACTGCGGTTGGAATCCGGCGGTCGATTCTTGTGTCGGAGCCGAAGGCACTTGTTATGCAAATCCAAAACCTGTTCGCGGTACCATTATGAGCTATTGCCATTTAACGGCATTCGGTACGGAGTTAAAATTTCATCCGCGCGTTGCAAAGTATCTCAAAACAGTTTTTTCAAAACCTGGTACTTGTTCGCAATACGTCGAACAGCCTGTGGCAGGTGCCGGTCCGGACAGGGTGATCTGTCCGGGATCGTCGGCAAGTCTGGGGCAAGATTTCATTGGCGGCTCTTCGCCGTTTTCTTATTCGTGGCGTCCGGCAACGGGACTATCATCAACAAATGATGAGATCGTCACGGCGACACCAAAAGCAACGACAACCTATATCACCAGTGTCACTGATGGCAACAACTTGAGAAGTTATGATACCGTTACTGTTTTTGTGCAGACACCAACCGTCAATGCCGGGGGTGATGTGACAATGTGTGGCGTCGGGAAGTATAGCTTGAACGGTTCAGCAACCGGGTATGGTCCGTTTCGTTTTCAGTGGGTAGATCCCATAAATGGAAAGATACTTGGGACGAAAGCGATCTTAGATGTGACGATCACAGCAAGTGCAAGCTATAAATTGAACGTCACCGATTCACTCGGATGCACCAATAGTGCACTGGCAACGATCACCGTATCCCCCAAACCAAAACCGAGTCTGCGACTGTCGGGACCAACTTCATTTTGTATCGGCGATAGCGTGACGTTCTCAACATCACAAGCGTATGGTGGTTATCTCTGGTCGAACGGAATGAAAACCAGTTCGATCACGGTAGGAACGTCGGGGAAATATTATGTTGTGGTACAGAATGACGGTTTGGAATGCGTTGATTCAACCAGTGCTCTCGAAGTCACGGTGTATCCAAAACCTTCGAAGCCCCTCATTACCCAAGATTCCGGTTCGCTCCTGTGCTCTGATGCTTCAACGTATCAATGGTACCGCAATGATACAGCAATCGTGGGCGGGACAACAGCAATGCTGACACCGAAAATATCGGGAAAATATACGGTGAAAGTGACAAGTGAGCATGGTTGTGAAGCGGTAAGTGATGAAGTAACCTTCACCCAAAGTGATCATTCGGCAGATGTTGCGCTAATAAAAGAATCTACAAACCTCAGAGTCTATCCAAACCCCGCCTCAACTCAGTTAACAGTGGAGTTTAGCACACAAACGCCTTCTGCACTTGATATTTATATCACTGATATTCTTGGTCATCAGGTATATACTACTTCAAAAAAGAAGATCGATGCTGTCGGACAGGTCTTGATCGATCTTCGCGCATTTTCGTCAGGTTCGTATATATTGCACTATTCATTCGGAGGTGAGTATCGCCTCGTCAAGTTCGTAAAAGAGTAAGCGCATAAAAAAAAGAGGAATTGCGATCTCTCGCAATTCCTCTTTTAGAAAACTAATGGTCGTTTTAGAATCCTTTTATTGCAGCCGCTTTCTTGTACATCAAATATACAAGACCCCAACCGACAAGGATGACACCTGCCATAATTAGTGTGTTGCATTGGCCTGACATTGCGACCGAATGCATATTGATCATCGCCCAGATCAGAGGCACTGACATATAGGTGTTATGCTTCGACCGTGAACCTGCGAGCGCAGCGACTGCTGGGTCTGCCGGTGGTCCGGTCTTGATGCCATTAATGATCTTCTTTTGGGCTGGCCAAATTCTCATCCATACATTATAAGCCATCGCTGTTCCGAACATTGCCCCGACATAGATCAGCGAGCCACGGTAACTAAAGCCATGGGCTGTTTCGAGCATATACATTATGCCTATAGTCAGGAGAAAGCAGACTCCTGCAAATACTTTCGGATTTTTTCCGAGCGCACTCTTTGCTAAGAGATCATATATCGGTGCAACGATCAAGAATGACCAAAATATCAATGTCGTCGTGACTGAGCTCGTATCTGGGTTTACTAAGAAGATGTGGCTCATCGAATAGACCAACCCTAACAAAAGCAGTCCGGTGATCCAAGTATAAGCCGCACCCCAACGAAAGAAGTAAAGCGCACGGGGTACCAGCTCCGGCACCACTTTCTTTTTTGTTTCGGCGTCCATTGTGGCGGCGAAAGGTCCATTGACAAAATTAAAAAAGTAGAGTAACCCGATCCAGAGTATTCCGGCTCCGATGTGCAACCATCGGAACACGATTGACATATAATCCATAGCTTCCATAAAAATACCTCCAATGTTTGGGTGAAATGAATACTACAAATATACTCTATTATTGACCTAAGGATCTATTAGTCTCATTTGGGAGAATAATTACAGCATTAAAATAATTTTCAATATCGGTGTTTTTAGATTTTATTTTTTCGGCGAAGAGCATCAATGCTCCACGGCCCACCGCCTGCGGCTGAGATATAAAGCCAAATAAAACAATAGAGCGCAGCCGTGACTCCGCCATTGATGTTAGGCCATACACCTTTTGGTGCATGGAATTGCCAATACGCTATCGCCATTTGACCTGCCATAAGGAATGCTATTGGGCGAGTGAATAATCCGAACAGGAGCAATGCACCGCAGAATACTTCGAGTAATCCTCCGATGCCAGCTTGTGACATCAATTCAACTGTACCACCGTTCGCCGGGATACCTGCTGGGAAAGCAAAAATTTTCATTGTACCGGCAAGCATAAACATACATCCGGCGGTAATACGAAGCACACTCAGCAAGTACGGTGCAGATGCTTGCCACTTCGAAATCAAATTTGAATTAGTCATTATATTTTTTCTGTTTGTAGTTTTCCGAATCGCTCGATCGATTTTGCGCGAGCTATTGCCGCGACTTCTTCCCGGTCGCGAGGATCAGCATTGGTCACAAGATTATAAATAAGATTCCGTGCTGCCTGAGCAACTTCTTCGACTGCGCGTTCAAACACCGCTTCGTTGGCTTTCGACGGTTTTGTAAATCCCGAAAGCTTTCTCACAAACTGCAGCGACGCATCGCGAATCTCTTCCTCGGTTGCAGGCGGCTCGAAATTAAAAAGCGTTTTGATGTTTCTGCACATAGGTTTTCCTTTGCTATTGCTTAGTAGTTAAAAAATTATAGTTTTATTAATGATGGTGCAGGGGACTCGTTTGCCGTTTCAATGGCTCGGGGTCGCAGATACTTACAGTGCAAATAGACATTGCGTTCCGCGACCCCTATGTGTTTGTTCAGTTGGTTCGCAACTCACTATCCATTTGATGCGGAATTTATCATTCCAAAGTCTACCTCTTTTTCAGTTCTATAGAATAATTGCAGAATCAAAAAGCCATTATGACTGTAACTATAGAATACTAACAGACGTAGAATTATTTTTAACGCATACTTATTTAATATTATGAAATCTCTCAAACTAAAATTTATTCTTGCGCTGCTATCGATCATCGTTGCGGCAAACGTATTTGCACAAGAATCAAAGATCGCAAGAAAGAATGT
This sequence comes from Kapaibacterium sp. (SeqCode), assembly GCA_038229915.1. Taxonomy (GTDB): domain Bacteria; phylum Bacteroidota; class Ignavibacteria; order Palsa-1295; family Palsa-1295; genus JAFDZW01. The sequence continues at coordinate 4,978 of JBBRNY010000060.1, forward strand.
ACCTTCTGCTGTGATGGAGATGTTTGCGAAAACATATCCAAAGGCAACCATTCGACAAACAAATAAAGAGATCAAAGACGGCGTAACTTATTTTGAGATCGAAAGCAAAGATGGAAAAACAAAAAGAGATATTCTCTTTATGCAGGATGGCTCGATCTCTGAAGTTGAAGAAATGATCGGCGTTAAGGCATTGCCCCACGCGGTAGAAGAAAGTTTGGAGAGTAAGTATCCCGGCCAAAAAGTAGTCAGTATCGAGAAGAATGTCAAGGGGAGTACCACCCACTTCGAAATACTTCTTTCGCCGAAAAAAGGGAAAAAGCATGAAGTAGTCTTTGACGATTTGGGTACTGTTGTCCCATCTTAATTCGAACGGCATAACATTTTTTATTCGTATACGACGGAGAGAAACGCTCCCTCGTATACGAATGTATTATCTGGCTAATAGTGCTTGTCTCCACCTTTAAATATTTCTGATGACTACCAACCAACCAAATATTCGTAATATCCTCTATTGGGCAACGGTCCTGAGTGCTTGTATGATCGGGGAGACCGTCGGTGATTATTTTTCTTTCGGTTTGCAATTGGGGTATGGGTGGTCGGCTATTATTCTTTCGTGTTTATTAACAGTCGCATTGATCGTTGAGGGGATGGCAAAGCAACAAAGCGAGGTGCGTTATTGGCTGACGATCATTATTATGAGCACGACTGGAACAGCATTCGCTGATTTCATTACTCGTACGTTGGCACTGGGATACGGATGGGGATCGGCATTACTCATTATATTATTTGTGAGCGTCTTTTTTGCTGAACGACTTTTCGTGTCAAAGAGTAAGAATATCCCTGCACCTTTAGAAAAAAATATCAGTCACGGAAGTTTGCCGCACACAAATGTATTTTATTGGACATCAATACTCATCACCAGTACATTCGGCACCACGATGGGAGATTTTGTCTCGAATGGTCTTGGTCTTGGCTTTGCCGGCGGCTCGGTATTGCTATTCTCTATATTGATCTTGCTTCTTTTTGCCGAATTCAAAACATCAACCGATGGAAAGTTATTTTATTGGCCCGCATTAGTGATTACCTCAACTATCGGTGCAACCACCGGTGATTATCTCACCAAACCTGATGCATTAGGTTTAGGCTATGGCATCTGGTCTGCGATCTTAGTCACAGTGTTTGTGATTATTTTTCTTACGCGGAGACATTTCAACAATACGCCCGTACCGTCGGCGACTTAAGAAGTTTTTTTTGCGACAGCAACAATATCATTCACTTCTAAAACCGGTTTGCTATAACCTTGCTGTGCTACATTGATCATTGCAAGACCGATCTCTTTGAGCGTCGAAACTCCTGAAGGATAGAGCAGGCGCAAGAGTGGATACATCCAACCAAAATATTTGTAATAGCTCAGGGTGTTCTTCATCCCTTCGGTCGCTTTGATAAAACCTGGGCGGAAGTTATAGACTGCTTTGAAATGAAGTTTTAAAAGATCATTCTCGGTTTTGCCTTTTACTCGTGCCCACATTTGCCGACCTTCTTCGGTGCTATCAGTGCCTTTGCCGGAAATATAACAAAATGTCATATCCGGATTGTTATCTGCAAGCACGGTTGCGGCGTTGATCGTGAGATTATAGGTAAGATCGAGGTACTCTTCCTCTTTCAACCCGATCGATGAAACACCCAGACAGAAAAAGCAAGAGTTATACCCGCCAAGCTCCGAAGAAACCGATGACAGATCATTGAAGTCCGCAACGATGATCTCTTTGAGCTTTGTATGTGCAACGCCACAAGGCTTGCGAGTCAGGACAAGCACACGCTCGACATCACGATGCTGTAAGCATTCATGCAATACGCCTTCGCCAACCATACCGGTAGCACCGGTGAGAATAATATTTAATTTCATAAAGAGTGTAACACGTCTAAAATAGAAGAATTCAACTCATAAAGTAGTGACATGATTAGGGATAAACCTTTCACAAATAGCTTTGGTTATTTTATCTATGGAAGACACAATGCGCCAGATCGTAATATCTCCGGGTGAAGACGGATACTTCGTTGTCGAGTGCCCGTCGTTGCCGGGATGCATCTCGCAAGGTAAAACAAAAACTGAAGCAATCGCAAACATCCGCGAAGCTATTCATGCGTATATTGAGGCGTTGGTTCAAGATGGGTATGCAGTTCCCGAAGAACATTTCGATACGCTCTTGATGGCAGTATGAGTTTGTTGCCGGGAATTTCCGGAAGAGAGTGTGTGAAAGCTTTACAAGAGAAGGGCTATTTGTTCATACGACAAACAGGAAGTCACATCATTATTAAGAGTGAACCTGTTCAGCTACATATTTAAGTGACTCGGCTATCTTTTTAAATTCGCCTAAATTCTGGTACCATCGACTCGGGGCAATTGTATGAATTAGTGTTTTTTTAGAATTTTTGTGAATGCCCTTTATAAACGGTGGCATTTCAATATCTTCCTTCTTAAAATTTAATCTGTCTTTTATAAACTCATCAGGTCGCTCACCAGAAAAATACGCCTTATCATTTCCATATATAATGATATGTTTGATGTTTTCTAATTCAATCCATCCTTTGATTACTTCCCATCTATCACAAGATAGTTCTTTTGTTTTATCTTCCTTGTAGCCTTTAGTGATAGGCTCTGTAAAATATTCCTCGTAGCCTTCAAAAACGGCAACATTCTTGCATCTCCAGGGTAAAATTTCAATCATTGAAATTTTACTCTGGGGGCTACCCAGTGTCTTTTGAAAAGCTTTCACACAATCAAGTTCTAACGACTCCTTGTTTAAAGCTAAAATTAGTTTAGCAATATTACTATACGTAGCCTGGGATTTATTTTTTTCTCCAAAATTACTTTCATAATCGTCAACAAGGAATTCCGACTTCGTACGAGGCGGTGCTTGTGAATAAAATTCTTCCATAGGTATTATTGGTTTTCTACTGCACTCTTCCCATGCTTTAATAAAGTCTACCATATCTTCGGCGTTGCCTGCAAATTCTTGCCCGATAACAAGGGTGTCGCTATTTGAGATGTCGCCAAAACCGTAAAAACCATCCTTGCCAAAATATTTTGTTCCGGTTTCCATATCAATGTTCATAAGTAGTTATATAAAATAGAGGAGCTACCGTTGACGTAGCTCCTCTTCTGAATTTTCAGAATAAAGCTTTCGCCTTACGTGCCTGCTGCATAGTCGTTTGCGTATGCGAGCTGTTCTTCGGTGAGAACGTCGATCTTGACACCGCTTGCGGCGAGTTTTACGCCGGCGATCTCTTGATCGTGTTCGACCGGAATATCATAGACCTTACCGCGATCCATTACTTCCAAGCCTTTGTCAACATTCGCTAGGCGAAGCTGTGACATAAACTGATTTGCAAAGCTCATATCCATTACTTCTGAAGGATGTCCTTCGGCTGCTGCGAGATTGACCAAGCGGCCCTGTGCGAGCAAATACACGCGACGGTTGCCTGAGAGAAGATACTCTTCGCAGTTCGCACGGATGGTGCGTTTGTTTGCCATACGATCTTCGAGTGCAGGAATGTTGATCTCGCAATCGTAGTGACCGGTGTTGCAGAATATTGCGCCGTCTTTCATTGAATCAAAATGACGACCAACGAGAATATCTTTTACGCCTGTTGCAGTGATAAAAATGTCGCCGACTTTCGCCGCTTCATCCATTGTCATCACTTGCATACCTTCGAGCGTTGCCTTGAGGGCAGCGGTTGCTTTTACTTCGGTCACGATCACGTTTGCGCCCATACCTTTGGCACGAGTTGCAACGCCTTTACCGCAATGTCCGTAACCAGCGACAACAACATTCTTACCAGCGAGCAAGACTGAAGTAGCGCGGATAACGCCATCGAGTGTTGATTGGCCAGTGCCATAGACGTTATCGAAATCCCATTTGGTTTCGGCATCATTAACAGCGATAACCGGATACATCAGCTTTCCGTCATCAGCCATTGCGCGAAGGCGATGAACGCCGGTGGTGGTTTCTTCTGTACCACCGATAATGGCCTTCACGAGTTCAGGATATTTTGCATGAACGGTGATGATAAGATCAGCTCCGTCATCAAGCGTAAGGTTTGGCTTGAAGTCGAGGGTGCGATCAATACACCAATAAAATTCTTCGACGTTCATACCGTACCAAGCGTACATTTCTGTTTTTCCGCCTACGGCAAGCGCAGCAGCAACTTCGTCGTTGGTCGAAAGAGGATTACATCCGCTCCAAGAAACCTCAGCACCGGCGGCGGCAAGCGTCTCGATCAGTACAGCAGTTTCTTTGGTGACGTGCAAGCAACCTGCGATGCGATAGCCGGTAAGTGGTTTGGTTTTTGCGTATGTCTCGCGCAGTGCCATCAACACTGGCATACGGCTCTCTGCCCATTCGATCTGGCGGCGACCTGCATCAGCAAGTTTCAGATCACGAACTTTATATTGACCCTTTTTCTCGTCCATAGTAGTAAAATAATATGGTGAATAATAATTGCGATTTAGTGGGCGTTAAAACAGCATTGCCCATATCTTCGTTCAGATTCGATCGGGTTCGGGGTTTGTCGGTTCAGAATAACATACAAACCATTCTTACACACGCACCCATAACATACTGTCATATAATAACTTACAACCACTAAAAACCTACACCCCAAATCAATCCCTCATTTCTCACTCGTAATTACTAATCCCTAAAAGAGTAGGTGCACATTATGGCACCTACAATATACGAAATAAAACCTCCTTTGTCAATAGGTGCTCATAGATTACTTTTCCACAAGCAATCCACGTGCCAAAGAATGCTTTTCTTAGTAAATATATTTTAAAATAAAATTAGGAATTCCAAAAACAATGTAGTATATTCGTAGTGGCTCCCGAAGGTCAGTTCCAAGTAGGAGTCAAAAATTAGAAAGCAATTGATTTAATCATCACTCTGAAAGGCTCCGAAAATGAGTACACTGTATAAAATGAACCAATTACCCCCCCCCCTCGATATTAGGGCGGAATACCACTAACAGACTAATCACCATGCACCTGCTCCTGTCACTCTGCATGATGTTTTGCAGTAATAATCCTGCAAAGGCGCAAAACTATACCCATTCAAACTCCGAGTATAACATTAAGCAGTATGCCGTTGTAGACAATGATAGATATTCAACAGACGATCCGACAATAAAATTAACTATGGACTGTCTTGCTGCTAATGGGTATGGTCAATGGACCGCTTCCGCAAATACAGGTACTAATGTTGATGACGATGCCAGTTGGATTTTTAGCCCAAACCAATTAGGTTCTCATACTTGGAGTGCCAAATCTAGTGGCTGGTTTTTAGTTGGTAATTTAATTGCTAAGCCCTCTCGCAGCAATATTTCCGGAGATCCGACACATCCTGGTTGTCAGCCGCCGGGTATTGTTTCTGGAGGTCCGTTTAATAACTCATATCCCAGTAACCCTAAAGTTACTGCCAATCTTTCGGGGAGCGTAAGATATGTTTGGGTCTCAAGTGATAGACAAACTTTTATTGTTGAAGGACTCAACGACGAACGAGGACCATCATCAGGACAAAAGCAAATCAGTATTGCCCTTGACGGCTTGCCAAATCCTGTTGCTAATAGGCAAATTATCAAAGACCCAATTTTTCAATACTCAAGCCCATCAACTATAAGTGGCGGAAATGCTCATAATGTGTTGAATAACGAAGCTGATCCGCGTGATGTGTTTGAAATAGCATGTGATAATAATTTCTTATACATTGTCTGGTCGACAGCTTCCAATGTATCCACGGCTGGTGTCCCTGAAATTTGGGCAACGGCAGTGAGTTTGACCAATGGTAATGTCGCAACAGGCTATCCGAGTAAAGTCTCAAGGACTAATGATAATTGTAAGAGACCAACGATTGCCTGTGATGTCCGAGCATCAGGTAATTCTCCTGCATTTGTTGTTGCCTATATTCACTCTAGTGTAACCCCATCTACAAATACTGTCATCGTTCAGGAATTTACAGGGACGACCGTTGCTAATACTGTTGCGCTCCCACAAACATTTAAAGATTTGTTCACCAGCCCTACTACACATAATTATACCAATGCAACACATGCGAAAATATTAGTAAGTAGTATAGCAGGGACAAATACTACAATGAAAAGTGTCTATGTCATTGACGACATTGTGAGTACTGGAATTGCTCACGATCTGCTACTATATAAGGGAATTACTTTCTCAACTACTAACGATATTGCTACTTACGTTGATGGTGCGTATAATGTTGGGACTAACGCGAGTTTCCCCGATCCTATGGTTAAGGCAAATACGAGTCAGTCTGGTATTGTCGATCAGTATATTACTGCCGTGATGAACCCATATGATAATCAATCAGGGACTTACAATCAATACCATTGCCTATACCAGCCAGCTTATGTTGTTAGTTCAATAGGAAAAATGCCCATAGTACTTCTTCGAGGTTTTGACAACGGATTTCCGAATGCAGGGACTCCTGATACAAGAATCATTATTAGTCAAGACTATTCAGGACTATTTGGAAACCCAAACACAAATTATGTCGCTGCGGTAAATCAAATGGGTATTCATATCCATTGGAGGAGCGGCTCTACGCATTATTATAGTCGAGACTTCAGAAGGTTTGATGAGCCAGTTGAAGAGAATACTCTTGTTACAAACGAATGTTATATTGCCAATGGCTCTGCTCACGGAGGGAGCTCCGGAGGTGCCTCACTGAATAATGGTGTGAAAATGACGATTTGGACTGACCCAAATTATGGTGCTGTGAATGGCGGAAGTGCTACGAGTGGAATATACAACAATATACCTCTAAATACCAGCTATTGTGGGGGCATATATTATTATGGCAATAATTTAAGTCTCACTGTTGGTTCATCAGGCGGTACATCAATTGCCTCATTATATACAATGCCAATCTGTAGAATTGCCAATAGCGGTAATGATGGTGCAATTACTATACACTCGGGTTCAAAGTGGGAGTACTATGGTTTAAAAAATTCTTGGGAATTTGAAAACCTCACAGTAAATTTGGATAGATTGACTTCAGTAGCCCCCCCTCATTTACTAATTCATGAAGGGGCTACTTTCCACACTTGTAAGGCTTTTAATGCTAATTTTGCAAAAATAGATATTCTTTATGGTGATAATATATCGCCGATAAATACGACGGCAAATTCCTCTAATAAAACTACCGGACTTATGCTTGTGGGATTGAATGTAACACTTACTGACTCGAGAGTGAATTCGTACCTACCATTTTCGACTTACATTGTTGAAGATGATGTCACTCCAGGACTGCTGGATAACGTCGTCATGAATATTGTAGGGATTACAGCGAATGGTGCTGCACCTGCAGACCTTATTTCAACAAGAACTGATTATATCAATGCTGTTACGTCACCTCAGCTTGCTGGCTTTGCAAGAATTGTAAACTACCACGTGACTGATGATTGGGCTGGAAAAATTGTTTTTGACCATGGATATATGTCTGGAATGCGACTAGTGTTTGAGAATCAAGGCATGGGTGGGCTTGAAATTAAGAATATGTATTTTTATAGGATGGATCAAGATGAGATATATATATATAATAGTTCAGATTTCTCGGACTACAGAAACATTCTTATATCAAATAATAATTTTGCGTCATTGGCTCTATCAACAGACTATTTTATTGACCATGATGATATAATACAGATTAGAAATTTCAACAACTCTGCAAATTATGGCGAAGTGAATATTTTAAATAATAACTTCACCAATAATAATGGAGCAACTACTGGGGGAGAAGTTGCTATCCACATGATAAATTCAACTGCGAATATTGAACACAACACTATTTCCGATCCGGTATTTTATATCGGCATTCAAATTGAAAGTACATCGGAAAAAAGCTTTGCACCAACCCATTCTTATCTATGTAGTAATACAATCTCAGATTTAACGTGGAATGGAAAGGCAATTGAAAGTGATCACTATCTAGGATATGTAAAATTAAATCAAATTAATAATTGTTTCCAAGGCTATAAAAGCTGGTCTAGTGATCAGCCCTCTTTAGATTTTACATACATCAGTAATTGTAATAGTTATGGTATTATAACTATGAATTCTTCATGTATCATTGACCTTTCGGGTGTTCACGGACCTGATTTGAATAATGACGGGATTCCTGATAACGGGGATGATTACTCAGCTAAGAATACCATACAAGGAAATGGCATTACTGAAACAACCCCTGCACAAATTGCTTTGGAAACTTCATCTATTGTTGCCTACGGGAATAGCTTACAGACGAATTGGACTTGGACTCATTGGGGTGAGAATAATACAATTGCCTTAAGTAGTACAGATCATTTGTTGATTATTACGAAGAGTGGTAATTGTAGTATTGGAAATATTGATAATAATTTCTGGGGTAGAACAGTTGATAATAGTTCATTTGTTGATCCTGGCTTAGGTAGTGGTACAAATGCTCTTTGGGATGCAGGTCAGGTCACTAGTTATACTTCTGGAATTGTTGGATACAGTGCTTCAAGTAGTAATACGAAAACTTCACTTGTTACTTTTTCAGGTATAAATTGTAGTGGTGCATTATCAACAAAAGAGAAGAGGGAGCACCCCTTATCAACTTCCACATACGACAGTTGCGCGCAGAGGCTTGGGTGGATAGGAATTCATCCAGGGAATCAAATCGAATATAAAAGTCAATATGATACATTAAGATTGTATATAGAAACCTGTGGTAAGAATGATGACTCATTTCGTGCGTTTTTTTCTTTAGATAATGCTGTTCAAGGATATACTCCTGATGATACAACTCGTTTCGATATTTATCGGGATTGGTTAATATCTGTGTTATACATTAACACTACGCAGCCTGCATATTTTTGTGCATGTATGCAATCCATCGCTTCTACTTACTCCTATGGAAAATATGCCCTCCCAAATGCTGCATTAGCGGTGATTAACTATCTACGGAGTGTGCCTTCTTGTGATAATGAAGCACTTGAGCATCAATACCTGCAAAGCGTAAAGTCCCGCCATGACGTCTGGGTACATAGCAATCATACTAAACCTGAGGATACTACACTTCCATCATTAGATCAGATAGGACTTGGATTCTTGTTGCATCAAGACACGAAGATTCCTCAGACTTCACTAACAAGTATCTATCTCGGCGACTTCACCTCGAACCCAAATCCATTCAAGAATGAAACGACGCTTTCGTTTGTGTTGAATCGGATGGCATATACGACCGTTGAAGTCTTTGATGTAGCCGGGCGCAAAGTCTGGGGCGACGATCA
>JBBRNY010000061.1:0-14043 GCA_038229915.1 Kapaibacterium sp. (SeqCode)
ATTGATAGGGGGTGGTAGTGCTACCGGTTTCGAAAATCCGGAATCGGTTAGGTGTGAAGTATAGATGTCGTCATTCGGCGGTGTGCCGGGCGGGCAATTTTCGCACTGGCGATTACTTGAAAAATAAATAGTGGTACCATCGGCTGCAACGAAGGGATATGATTCAGAATACGGAGAGTTTACCTTGCCATTGATCGCTTGTACAGTATCGAGTTTACCATTGGGGGTGACATTCGCGATCCAGAGATCGTCATCACCTTCGCCGTCGAGCCCATATTCGCCGCGCTTCCCAAAGTTTTCGCTAAAAACACAAAACCGACCATCCGGGGTGAATGCGCTTTCGAAGCGATTCCACTGTTGGAAAAATTTTACTCCGGCATCATCTTTTAAATAACGGATCAATCGCTCTTTAAAATAGATATCTTTTGTTTCCGGTGCTCGTTGGAAGACATCGATCAGATTGGAGTCGCGCGCAAGTTCATTATTGACGCGCGTCAGTAGCGAGTCGTGATAACGCGCCTGCACATAGGCAAGGTTGGCGTAGGCATTGCGTATGAGCCCTTCGACTTGAACGGGCTGTTGGAATTTTCCGTCAATAAATTTTGAGCGCATAATATTTCCGCCGCCACCGCTCACGAAATAAATTTCATCGCCACGTGGTGTAATGCTCGGATTGTTTTGGTCTGCGCCGTTATTGATCGGCGGACCAGGATTGATCGGGATCGACCAACCGGAATCCGTGAGGATTCTATAATAGACATCGCCATCCCATTTGAAAGGTGCAGGTTGTTGGGTTCGCCACGTTTCGCCGGCCATTGGTGGGCGACGTGAGCCGAAGACCATCATTTTGCCATCAAGGCTAAATGTGGGTCGGTCATCGGCAGAGTCAACCAGCGGAAGTTTGCATTCGATCACCGTGAGCGAATCATTTGCAACTATCGAAGTATTGATCAAGCGCGTGGAATCGCCACTGCTTTTTACATGCTTCTTCTTGCGCTGGGCATACGAATGTGTTGCTCCGATACCAGAGCAAAGAATGATGGCGAGTACCCAAAAAATGGGGATACTTTTTTTAATGGTCATAGCGTTAAAGAAACAGCGATTTACGAATAATCGTCCAAGCTCAAAGCATTATATTTCTACTTAATATGGAATCGGTTCAAGACTTCTTCGTAGTTCAACCCACAATTGTTACAGAGCGGCTGGTTCTGAGGCCTATTTCAATGCAGGATGCCCCGGAGATATTTGCCTATTGTTCACGTGAGGAAGTGACGCGATTTGTGATTTTCGCGACCCACCAAAGCATCGCCGATACCGAGGCATTCATCGCCTCGATCGTCGGAAATGACGAAAAGGGGATGGTGTGGGTCATTGTCTTGAAAGATACAAATACGGTCATCGGGACGATAGGGTGTCATCGCGTGGATATCGCAAATAAAAAATTAGAGATCGGTTATGCACTCAGTAATGATTTTTGGAATCAGGGAATAACCACTGAGGCACTACTCGGACTCATCAAAACGATCTTTGAGCAAACGACGATCAATAGGATCGAAGCGTTGGCAAAAATTGCCAACACCGCCAGCACAGCGGTAATGAAAAAAGCTGGGATGCAGTTCGAAGGTGTGCTCCGTGAGTATGCTTTGATAAAAGGACATTTGGAAACGATGAATTTATATACTATCCTTCGGAGTGATCTCAAGTAATGAAATCGTTAACACCAATAATAATAACTGCATATTCCGATGATTGGCAACGGATATTCGATCAAGAGAAAAAACTTCTTGCCGAGATTCTTTCTGATGTAGAGATCGAACATATCGGGAGCACCGCAGTAAAAGGTTTAGCCGCAAAGCCGATCATTGATATTATGATAGGGGTGAATTCGCTTGAAAAATCTTCAAAATATATTTCAGCTGTTACATCCCTGGGCTATTTATATATTCAGGAATATGAAAAGGAAATGCCCGAGCGAAGATACTTTAAAAAGATCTCTACTGATGGGGAGCATACCCACCATATTCATCTGGTGGAAAAGAATTCTACATTTTGGGAGCGCCATCTTTATTTCCGAGACAAGCTCCGGGCCGACAATAAACTTCGTGATGACTATGCTGAGCTGAAGTACCAACTTGCAAAACAATTTCGTGATGACAGAGAAGCGTACACCAATGCAAAAACAAATTTTATTATGTCAGTAGAACAAGAGCGGTTGAATCAGTTGAGAACTTCGATTGGCACAATAGCAAATCGTTCGGTGCAGAGTGGTAATGTCATTGGTTGGTTCGAGGAAGTCTATCAAAATGCGAACGAGCATTCATCACAAATACCGTGGGCAGATGATAAAGCGAACAGCTATTTAACCGAGTGGTTAGACAAAGAATCGGTTGTGGGCAATGGAAGAACAGCATTGATCGTTGGGTGTGGTTTGGGCGATGATGCCGAAGAGCTTGCAAACAGGGGCTTCCAGGTTGTGGGGTTTGATGTTTCAGATACAGCGATCAATTGGACAAAAAAACGTTTTCCAAAAAGCAAGGTTCAATATCAGCAAGCTGATCTGTTTAATCCACTACCCGAATGGCATCACCATTTTGATCTTGTCTATGAGTGTTACACTATTCAAGCCTTACCAAGAAATATACGGAATGTAGTTATACGACAGATCACGGATTTCGTCGCCGTTGAAGGCTTGTTATTAGTTGTTGCCCGAGGTTGGCGAGGTGAAGGTATAGAAAATGGACCGCCGTGGCCTATTACAAATGAGGAAATTCAAGAAATTGAAATCGACTTGCAGAAAATTTCGTTTGAAGAGTTCTGGGAAACCGAAACTAATACTCGGAGAATACGATGTCTTTACCAACGGGTTTAACGCTACCATGTTTTGCAGTGATCTTCACATCAACACTTGATCTTACCAAAGACGGCTATGACAAAATGTCATCAATGATGGATACACTTGTTCGTGAAGAAGAAGGATTTATAAAAATGGAAAGTGTTCATAGCCCTGACGGTAAAGGGATCACCGTATGTTACTGGCGGTCGATCGAAGATGTGAAACGTTGGAAAGAACAAACGCTTCACCAACAAGCACAACAGCTTGGAAAAGAGAAATGGTATTTACAATATGCGGTTCGCATCGCAGAAGTACAGGAGTCGTATGAGTGGAATTGATCAACAAATAGCAACCGAGTTTCTCAGTGAAATTCAAGCGATCTTTCGTTCGCAGAAACAAATGCTTGATAAAACTTTGGCCCAATTGAGTAACGAAGAGTTATTCTGGCAGCCCGACCCCGAAAGTAATAGTATTGCTATCATCATCAAACATCTTGGCGGCAATATGATCTCACGTTGGACCAATCTCTTGACGACCGATGGCGAAAAACCAGACCGTAATCGCGATGGTGAGTTTATTACAGACAAGGACTCGGCAGAATCAATAAAACAGTTGCTTGCCCAAGGCTACCAAGTTTTTTTTGCAACAATTGATAACTTAACGACGGGTGATCTTTTAAAGACCGTAATGATTCGCAGTGAGCCACATACGGTTGTCAAAGCTCTTCAGCGTCAAGTATCGCATTATGGATATCATGTGGGACAAATCGTGTATATTGCAAAGCAAATAAAGCAAGAGGATTGGCAAACGTTGTCTATCGCTCGTGGGGCAAGCAATGATTTTGTTGTCACAGCGTTCAAATCCCAGTCGTCATCATAATAGAGCGAATGAATATAAGTCGGATCATCATCGTAATGATATTGATGCTTGCGAGTGCCACGGCATTCGCACAGCAGGATTCGTCATTGGTCAAAAGTGTAGATTCGACTCTTGCAGAAACGCCTTCGCAAGAAGTGGCGAAAGAAGCAGGAACGCCGGTTAGATTTTCGATCTCCCCGAGTCTTGGTGTGACATTCCAAAGCATTAGCAGAGACCAAGACGAAAGCGAAAATTTGCAATGGCTCCTTCAATTACAATCAAAGTTTTCTTATGAAGGACAGCCATTACAATTTAACGCAAATCTATTCGCGCAGTACGGGGCATTGGTGACAAAAGAAGCTTCACCAAAAAAAGTACAGGACAACTTACAAGTTTCGCTCGTACCTTCATTGACGCTGTCCGAACGGCTTGGGCTACGGTTGTTTTTCGAGGTAACCGGCGAAACAGAGATGGGACCCGGCAAAGTCGATAGTGTCGAGACTGGTTTTCTCGATCCCTTATTTTTGTATGAAACCCTGTTCCTCGGTCATAAGACCCACACTGTTTCTGAAGATGGGAATACCGAGTTTGAATTTGTGGTCGGCGTGGGGTATGCCTTTCAACAGACCGTAACAAATAAATTTATACTCGAGCAAAACAGACAATTTGTTGTTGACGAGAACAACCCTTTGCAACACGTACAAGCTCAGTTTACGGTCGAGTCGGGTTATAGTGGAATTATCGAGCTCGGTTATACCAGAAAGATCGGTGAGGATTTTACCTTTCGATCTTCTTCGAAAACGGTGATACTGACGAAAGACCACTTTACCGAAGACGTTAAAAATAGCCGCGTCGGGTCACTCCTCCTTGCGGGGTTGCAATATAAATTTCTCGCTCTCGATTATACGTTGCACGTGTTGTATGATCATAATATCTCACCTCGCCGCCAGCTCGACCAGACCATGGTTTTTGGGTTGCGGTTCGATCTATAACCTGATATATTTGTAAAATGATCAAGAGTATTGTACTTGTTTGTTTCATGCTCGTCAACACGATCGCTATTGCTCAGCCGAAGTTGTATTCTTATGCGACGATCAATAGTATCGGCTATCAAGTAGTATTGCCTGATAACTATGACAGCGATTCGAATGCTGTTGCAATTGTGCAGTATCGTGAGACTGGCAAGCAATGGCAAACCGCTTTTGCGCCGACGCGACTTAGTATTGATAGCATCCGACAATTTCGTGGAAGTGTATTTTTGTGCAAAGCGAATACGTCGTATGATATTCAAGTAACGATCACTGATTCGTTGCCAATCTATCATCAGGATGTTCTGACACAAACGATCACCACCAGAGCCGAACCGAATATCACTGCTACGCAAAATCTTCGATACGTCTCACCGAGTGGTGCGGGCTTTGCTTATACGAGCACGAATCCGGGCAACATTAAGACACTTCTTGCATCGGGATTATCGTGCGGAATGACGGTCATCGTAAAAGGGGGAGTGTATGATGTCGGCGATATGACGCTGACACTCAATAGTGATTGTAATAGTGGCGCACCGATCATCATCATGGCTGCACCGGGCGAAACGCCGATCTTTGACGGAGCCGATCACGCACAATATAAATGGACCCGCACTGCCGGTGATACAAATATATTCTATGCGACGATCAAGCCCGAGCTTGAGTACAATGCACTTTGTCTGTTCGATAGTTTGCGTTTATATCCTTATGGTTTTCTTACGCCGCCATCGCTTGATACATCATATCCTTCACTGTTGTCACTCGGGTATGAGCAATCCGGTTTTTATCGCAAAGCAAATCAGGTCTATATCAAAACGCTCGATCATCGTGACCCGAACAATGCAACGATCACATTCTCGAAGTACTTTAGTTGCTTAACGGTCAATGGAAATAATACACGATCAAATTTTTACATTAAAGGCATCACCTTTAAATACTATAATAAAGGTGCTGTCGATAAAGATTTTTTCGGAAATCCGACACAAGGCTACCCGTCATCGACGATCAACTTCCAGAACATTAATCAGGCAATAGTTGATAGTTGCCGGTTCGAATTCTCAAATTTTCCAGTTTCATTTAACGGGCTTTGTAATGAAAACATCGTGCAACGCTGCACGATCATTGATGGCACGGGATATTGGTCGCACGGAGCGTTCAAGCAAACGAGAGATCAATTTTATTTTGAGCCGGGTACCTATGGTCGTTATTTAGAAAACTCCGGTATTTTCTTTGCACCAGATGCGACGCCGCTTATCTATGGAAACATCGTACGTAATAATTCTATTACCGGCTGTATAGCGGGCTTTGGTATTCGTAGTAGCGAGAATGCGCGGGTCGTTGATCTAGATATTTCCGGAAATACAGTTTCACATTGTTACGATGGTATCGATCCTACCTCGGCATGCATCAATGCTCGTGTTTGGAATAATTCTGTTTCTTACTGTCCAGTATCATTCTCATTGATCTTACCAACGTTCGGACCAATATATATTTTTCGTAATGTCGCTCATCATATTTCCGACCGCAAGAACCATCATAACGATATTTTCTTTGCCGAGTGTGATAATACCATCAGCGATAAAATATGGGGTACGGGGATGAAGCTCAATGCCGGGGGATTACCGGCAAACCCTGGATATATCTATCTGATGCACAATACATTTCATTCAATAGACGATCTTGGTTTCGATATGTATCTCTGGTTTGCGACCTGGAAAAAATTCTATAGTAGAAATAATATTTATTATAGCGAAGGGAGGTCATGTTTATTCTTCGACGCGGTCGGAGGCGACTCGACATATTCATTTGATAGTCAAGGGGATAATTTCTTTGATAAAAGAACGGGCACGATCGCCATTGTGCAACCAGTGAATGGAGTGGCATACTGCGATGAGTATAACACGGTGGAATCACTTTCGCACGGACTTGCAATGACTACCGGCAGTGGCAATGTGATAATACAGGGGTATCAGCACGACCCGATGTTTTTTAATCCTGCTGCGAATGATTTTTCTCTTTCTGATCAGAGCTCCCTCATTGATAGTGGAGTAGTGATAGATGGTCTCAATACCGATTTCAAAAACAATGCTCCCGATATCGGTGCATTTGAGCATGAGGTGATCGTTCGTCGTGTGCGAAGCAAGAGTGATCTTTCGAAATTACAGATCGCGTCCGACGCAAATAGCGGACGATTGATACTAAAGATCGGTCCGAACGATGAATGTAAAGACCTGCTTATCTATTCGGTCTTAGGTGATGTTGTCTTCGATCACTCACCATCTTTCCGGAGCACATTAACTCTGGAGCTTTCAGGGTTCTCTTCGGGGGTCTATTATATTTCTTGCGTTATCAATGGTGAGCGTGTCGAGCAGAAATGGATAAAACAGTGAGATGCATATTGATAACATTTAAATAGTTATCCAAGGGAACAAAATAGCCCATATTCGGTCTTTTATAAACAGCCTTTTCATACATAGTTTACCTTTTTTATACCTACGATCATTTAGCTTTGCAAGTTTTTTGCTTCGTGAATATGTTAGAGCCTCAGAATATACTTGTTGCCGGAAAAAATGCCGGTTCCGTCGGTCTTCAGCCGCAACGCAAGTCGCGTTTAAAGCTCCGTGCTGGCTGGATAAATTTCGAAAAACAATTTTTAGTCCGTAATCCTCATTTTTTACACGACATTGCAAAAGCATTTCCAGCGATGACTCGAACTGAACTTGAGATATGCGCAATGCTTCGTGAATCACTTGTTAGTTGGCAAATTGCCGAATTGCTTGCAACTACAGAGCGGACGATAGAAAACCACCGTAGTAATATCCGTCGCAAACTGTCCCTCCTTCCGAACCAAAACTTACAAATGTATCTGATCGGGTTCTAAGAATCAAAAAAATATTTTTGTCGAAAATCGTGAGGTTTTCGTGAGGTGGTTTTTAAAATTTTATTCTTATTTTTGTTTGGTTTGTATTGGGTACTGTACTATCCTTATTATAAATCAACACAGTGAGAGTCGGGTTTGCCAAAAAACCGATCAAAGAGTACGCATTTATCAATAAATAAAAAACATCATGGCACATTTTACTATCCGAGAGGTAACTCTCTCATGGGTTTCGGGGCGCAGGCGTCACCATAGTGGAGGGTTAACCGACATTTACACGCCGCAACAAAGTAATGTCAGCAATGGGGATCATATTATTCTCCCGCCACCAGCAGCTACTGCCGACTGGGACGATTCGAACAACCAACATCACCATGCCAATTTCGCTTTTATGTCTATTGGAGGCGGTACCAATGGCGCGGTAATGTATACAGCCGATGATCTGGCACACGGACACCCGGTACCCGGTGTGAACGTCGGTGATGGAGATGTCAATGCAGTGATTCTCTATCTCGAACCCGGCACAGGACCGGGTGGTGGGGTAGCACTCTGTATTGATGCATTCAATGTCACGACCGGACAATTTATTGATGATGATTTTGTCAGCGTTACTGTCAATGGTGTTCTCAATGCAGGACTATCGTCATCAATCAATTATGATGGGGTTGTGGCAACTGACGGAGTCGTCAACGAACACATTATTGCTTTTAACGCGATTGCTAATCAAGGCTTCGAGAAATGGCAATCGCTCAGCGGGACAGAAGTGATCAGCGGAAATGACCTGACCGTTGGTACTGGAAGTACCGCATACTATCTAGCACTATATGAAAAAACGGATCCGCCGCATCTCGGTCGAATTGATGATTACTATTCGATCTGGCAGTGGGTTGATAAAGGCACGATGGTTGATGGTGGCCCGCATCCGTGGAGCCCCGATCTGGTGCGTCTTGCTGCTGGTATTGCCATGGCAGTGAAGGCAAAATATTCCAGCCCAAAATTGCAAGCGCAAGCGTTAGAGCTTGCGGCGAAGCAAGTCGAGCTGGCTGCTAAAGGCATCGCGACAAGCATACTCGAAAGTGCCAAGAAGGCAGAGCGCTAAGGCGGTTGCAATGAAGAATAGTCTTCCCTGAGAGGGATGATACTCTTAAAAAATGATACGCGAGCGCAAGATATAAAGTCAAGCGCTCGCGTATTGTATTTTTTATAATGGAATATGCGAATTATGTAATTATTTTAGAATTAATTATCTTATTTTTGTATAAAATAAAGTTGTATGCTGTTACGTCAAAAAAATAGTAACATATAACGAAACCTTGACGTAAGATACAGCTAAACGGAGAAAAAAATGAAAAATCAAACAATAAATATCGGTTTATCTGTAAAAGAACGTAACGGCGTTTGCGCCATTCTTAACACCCTTGTTGCAGACGAAACAGTCTTATACATTAAGACACGTAAATTTCACTGGAATGTTGTCGGCAAAGAATTTAAGGAGCTTCATTTACTATTTGAAGCACAATATGGCGAACTTGAAATTGCTATAGATTTACTTGCCGAACGTATTCGCAAACTTGGGGGTAATGCTGAAGGAACAATGAAAGAATACCTTTCTTCTGCTCGCTTGAAAGAGCATCCTGGAAAATATCCGACCGCACTGCTAATGATCGAAGAGTTACTCGCAGATCACGAATCATGCATTCGGTCGCTTCGCCAAGATATTGAAAAGACCGACAAGTCATTTCACGATGCAGGCACCACCGACCTTCTGACTGGTTTGATACGTGGGCACGAGAAAACAGCTTGGATGTTGCGTTCGTATATTTCGTAATACGAAGTTGTACGTTGGTATTCACATTTTTTTCGTAAGTTTGAACTGTGAATATCGACCTACATTCTTACATTCGCGATGTGCCGGATTTTCCTTATCCTGGCATCCTCTTTAAAGACATTACTCCGCTGATCGAGCATCCCGAAGCTTTTCGGGCTGCTCTCGACGGGCTTGAGGCTCTTTGCAAAGACCGAAAGATCGACAAGATCGTCGGTGTTGAGTCTCGAGGGTTTCTCTTCGGTGCTCCTCTTGCTGATAGACTCGGCGTCGGGTTTGTCATGGCTCGCAAAAAAGGAAAACTCCCGTCGAAAATAATTTCGATTTCCTACGAACTCGAATATGGCTCCAACACGATCGAAATGCATCGTGATTCAATTGCCCAGAACGATCACGTACTATTAATTGACGATGTCCTCGCTACCGGCGGAACGTCGCGGGCTGTTTGCTCGCTGATCGAACAGCTCGGTGGTACGGTCGATGCTTTGTTATTTGTGCTCGAGCTGAGTTTCTTGAAAGGTCGTGAACATCTGAAAGATCGAGAGGTACTTTCTTTGATGGAGTATTGATTATTTCTCAGCACGATTCTGTTATAGTACTATGGCAGATCATAAAAAACAAGTTGCCGAAAATGTCGATGGTCTTTTCTTTGTCGATACGACCTGTATTGATTGTGATACATGCCGTCAGTTAGCGCCGAATACTTTTTTTGATGTTGGGAATTACTCGGCAGTGCATCATCAGCCCAATGATAGTGACGAACTACTCCGTGCTTCGCAAGCACTGCTTTCTTGTCCGACAGGTTCTATCGGTACTACCGAAAAGATAGATCTCCACCCGGCTATCGAAAGCCTGCCGCTACAACTCGAAGAAAATGTGTTCTATAACGGTTATGCGTCAAAGCACTCTTTCGGAGCTTCAAGTTATTTTATTCGGCATCCCGATGGCAATTGGCTGATCGACTCGCCAAAATATCAGCAGCAATTAGTAAAACGATTCGAGGAAATGGGTGGTATCTCACACATCTTTCTCACTCTTAGTGATGATGTTGCCGATGCCGATCGCTACGCCGCACATTTTTCTGCGACACGAATTATTCATCGTGCCGAAAGAAATGCACAACCCGAAGCGGAGATGTTTCTCGAAGGAGAAGACACTATTCGTTTTGGCGATGACATTCTCATCATCCCGACCCCAGGTCATACTCGTGGGCATTGTGTATTGCTCTATAAAGACATTCTTTTCAGTGGCGACCATCTTTGGTGGAGTAGGCGGCGCAAATCGCTTAGTGCTGGACGAGATGTCTGCTGGTACTCTTGGAGCGAGCAGATACGTTCGATGGAAAAATTGCTGAACTATGAATTTCGCTCTGTCTATCCCGGTCACGGTGAACGAGTGAGTATGCCACCTGAGGAACTACGTCAAGAGCTTATAGGTCTTCTCGGGAGAATGAAAGAAAAATGAAGGTGCCTACAGACAGAAGGTTAAAAAGAATAGTATGGGAAAAATTTAGGCTGTAATTTATTGAAAAATAATAAATTACAAGTGTGTGTGTAAGAAATATCATAGAATTTAGTCTGTTTGGTGTGTGTACGAATGTTCTATTTAGATGGGCTTTTTTCGAGATATTTCCAGTCAGGTATTGGTTACAATCCAGCGCTTTTTGTCAATTTTGAATAGTTTGAATAATGACCTATAAACACTTTCCGAATCGCCCTGGTACACTAACTCAAGAGTTTGTTGAACTGGAATATCAGAAGCTCCTCGATCGAATTCCCACCGCAGAAGCTGCTGCCGGAAGTGATGAATGGCTCGATCTTTATGCCGATCTCAATGCACTTAATTCGTTTGTTGGCAGCGAGTCGAGTCGTATCAACCACTCGCTCAACAAAGAGATGACCAACCCCGAGCGAGAAGAAACAGAGAAGTATCAGCGCGAACACGTTCAGCCTGCCGCTGATGAGGCTAATTCTACATTTTTAAGTGCTATACTCACTTCAAAACATAAAAGCGCGATTGGTGAGCGTTACGGAAAGCATTTGCTTGATGTGATCGAAGTGATGCAAGAGCCGCTTGCAACAGTCAATTCTGATCTGCGTGTAAAAGTAGGTGAGCTTTCGACAAAATATGATAAGATCGTTTCGCAAGCAGAAGTGACTATTGGTGGTGTATTGATGACTCTTGCAAAAGCAAGAAATTTTTTGAGCTCCGAAAACGAAGCAACTCGCAAAGAGGCATTCATTGCTCAGCGTAGATGGTTTATCGAACATCGTGATGAGATCGCAACGATCTTTGACGAAATGGTTACACTTCGAGATCAGATGGGACGCAATCTCGGGCATAAGAATTTTATCCCATTAGCATATAAAGCAATGGGTCGTACCGATTACGGTATCGAACAAGCCAAGAAATTTCGTGAATTGATACGTAAGTATATCGTACCGGTACAGACAACACTATTTGAAGCCCGAGCAAAGCGTTTGGGTTTTGACAAACTGAAGCCTTGGGATACAGCGTATGATCCGGCTTTTACGTTGCCCGGCGGTATAGCACCGGTTGATACGCAAATCGAAAAGGCACAGCGCGTTTTTGATCAGCTTTCGCCATTGCTTGGACAGCATTTTACACGTATGCGCAACGAGGGGTTGATCGATCTCGAAAATCGAAAAGGAAAACGTGCCGGCGCTTATTGCACGACATTTTCCGATGAAGGCCGTGTTGCCATTCTTTGTAATTCAACCGGCGATAGCGATGATGTGGGCACGCTCACACACGAAATGGGCCATGCATTTCAGGGTTGGGAATCACAAGCGATCGAGTCGGTCGATTTACAATCACCGACATACGATGCGTGCGAGATCCATTCGATGGGTATGGAATATCTTTCGATGCGCCACATGAATGAATTTTTCAATGACGAACTCACCGCAAAATTCCGCCGCAACCGTTGGCGCGATGGCGTTGAGGTAATGTGCTACATTGCTATCGTTGATGAATTCCAGCATTGGGTCTATGACAACCCTTCTGCAACACCCGATGAGCGTGATTCTGCATGGGACAAGATCTGGGATATTTACAAACCCGGTATTGACTGGAGCTCAGCAGAAGAATATAAATCTGCCCGTTGGTATATGCAAGGTCATATTTTCGGAATGCCGTTCTATTATATTGATTACGCCATCGCCGAGACCGGAGCAATGCAGCTTGCGCTGATGGATGCGCAAGATCATGACAAGACGATCGAAGCATATTTGAAGCTTTGCCGCATTGGCGGTACGATGAGCGTTCTCGATATTTTTAAGTCGGTTGGGATGCGCACACCATTCGACGAAAGCCTCATTAAAGACTTGATGGCTCATGCTACGAAGGTACTCTCAGACGGAGAACCTGTTGCCGCTTAAAACCCTTTGGTAGATTCCCTCGGAATTCTTTCAGGGGAATACTGTTAAAGATTGCCCTAAATTTGAAGGAAAAACAATGTTTATAGTACTCTTAGTTATCATCATGATTGTCGGCTTATTAATGGCAGCGATGATCTTGGCTCAATCACCAAAAGGTGACGGTTTAGCAGGTGCTCTTGGTGCCCCCGGATCGGTCGGTACGATGTTTGGCGCTCGCCGCACAGCCGATTTCTTGGTTAAAGGTACCATTTCCCTTGCCGCACTCTTTATAGTGCTCTGTATTGCGATCAATCGATTATTCCTTCCTACAGGAGCAGGTGCGATGATCAATCCGCTTCGCGAAGGTCCGGCACCGGCAGCATCGCCGATCCAAACGGCACCAGGTGGAAATATGCCCATTCAGCAAGCACCACCGCAACAAGCTCCGGCAAAATAATTGTCAGATTGTACGAGTTAAAAAAAAGGCAGTCGCGAAAGCAGCTGCCTTTTTTATTGCCGTTGACTGTGATGAAATATCGGTGCAACCGTTTTTCACGATTGCTGTTGATATTATGGAATATATCTGTTGTGTGACGGCGCTCTTCTCACCGCCATCGGAGAAAAAAAATGCGTACAGTTATTGTTATACTACTTTCAGTAGTGTTGTTCGTCGGGCACTCACAGGCTCGCAGACTTAAAGTCTATAGTTACCCCAAAGAAATAGTAGCCGGTCAAATGGCGGCAATAGTTTTTGAAAATCCCAATCCTGAACAGGTGATCGCCAGAACAAAGTGTTCTGCGGAAAAGCTATTATCGTGGGTGAAGCAAGATGTGCCGATCTTACGGATCGAACAAAACGGCAAGCAGATCTATACTTCGCTTGGATCGTATAAGTCGATCGGTGATAGCTGTGTTGCATCCTGGATGGTCCCGGTAACACTCGTAGCTGGTGAAGCAACGATCTATCTTCTTAATGACCGTGACGCCAGTGTACCATACAAATTTATGGTCAACGCACAGATGCAATGCAAACTTCTTAAAGTATCCTCAGGCTCGATCAAAAGAAAATTACCGGTTGCGACACCTGCCCAGTCAACCGACATCCGTTTATTGAGTGCGGTGAATTGATCGACTTTCGAGAGATTGCTATATCCTAAATTTGTTTCCAGTTCGTGTACCTGTCCTTTGGTCTCAAGTATTTCAGCCGGCACAAACCCCTCACCAACGAGCGAGAAATGCTC
>JBBRNY010000062.1:0-13914 GCA_038229915.1 Kapaibacterium sp. (SeqCode)
AATGTTTAATTGCATATTTCCATCACCGCTGATCTGATAGACGGAGTCAATGCCTTTGTCATACGGTCGGTCATCACGCGCTTCGAGCGAGTCAAAACGAATATTACACATCACGGTATCATAACCACCGTGACGTTCGAGTATCATAAAGATAGGCTTGAGCGTATCCGGGACGACGTATTTTGGGTGCGGCGGCATACAATAGACTTCAGAACTGGTGTTGCCGATACAATCTTCAAATGTGAATGTAAAGCAACCGCCAATGGTCGAGTCTAATTGTCGAATAATTATTTTATGAATATCTTTATCGGTATAGCAAGGTTTGATGGGCGTCTCAAGACCGATGACGAACATTGTAGAGTCTGTTCGTGAATCTGCAACTGCCTTAAAACTTTTCAGTCCCCTATCAGTCACTCTGTCATCATGGACTCGAATGGTGTCGATAAATAAACCATCGTTGAAACTATCTATTGCATTAGAAAATATTGGTGGATCGACATCTAACTCCGCACATTCTATGATCACCCCGTGCTCACAATAATCACCATTACCCGTAGGATCGACAAACGTCGGAATCCCTAGTGAGGTGGTGCCTGTCAGTGTCAAGGTCGTATGAAAGTCGCCGTCACAAAAATAGACGGGGTCTGCCAATAAATACCAATCGAATACTTGCACACCGCCAGGCACAATAGTAACAGTACCGTTATTCCTCGGTAATCGTTGGGTCTTACCGATCGGCATATAAGGCGGCGGAGTATCAACGATGGTAAGATGCGGTCCTGCGGCTAATGTAAACGAAGTATTAAAGGAGAATTCATTTTGATCGGGATCAAAAGCATAAAATTCTAAATTGAAAGGATTAGGAATATACTTTTGAAGTGCCTTTTTCCAATATATTCTGTGTGGATAGAATAAAATACCAAAAATATTTCCGTTGCAAATTTCAAACTCTCCAGTCCCATAGGAGGTAATACCGATCACTGTCGTTTGTTTTCCGTTGGTCGCAACGGCAGGCCATTCCAATAGCACAGCATCATCATCGCTCAGTGCTGAGCCGATAGGCCAGCCAAGATTAGCTCCGAATGCAGTTTGTGCAAGAGTGTACCAATCGCCGATCGTCATTCGAAACGGCTTGGTATAGACTACGGGCGGGAAGTCGAGATAAGCCTGACCACTGAGCCCCGGATTAAGGTCGGGCAATCCCCAAAGAAAAGCCAAATAAAACCACGGCAATTGCTCGGAGCCACCCGTTGTCGTGTTAGGGATCTGCTCCCATTTCAAATGATAACCATATCGATGTAATATCTTTGGGCCGTCAGTAGAGTTGGGCCGTCCTTTATGCGAATGGTCGTTGGGATCAGTGATCTGCACATCATTGAGCCATTGGCAACTTGTCGCCACCGGAGTATTCAAATTGTTTCTAATGCTCCAACGTAAGACGATCTGACCGCTCCGTTCATACTTCACTGGATATACATCTTGTATAATATCCACTCCGTTCTTATTGGGCCAAATAGTCCGAACCGTATCGGCGATCTTCGATGTGAGTCCATCATTAAGCACGCTATATCCAGGTGGGGGAGAACCAATAATAGTATTATTAGAATAGATCTGCCCCTTGATAGCTACAGAAAAAAAACATTTATCGTAAAAATTTAATTGTGCACTGGTATTGACCTGCCCCGGGGGAAGGAGTATGCACACTCTCCCATTTGATGGCTGGACATCACCGACAATATACTGGTTGGCTGTTTGAAAGTTCTGCGCATGAGCCGAGCTGAAGAAAAAACTCGCAATAATACACAAACAGATCGGAAGCGCTCCAACAGATGTTGCTTTAGGACGTACTGTTCGAAGACGGCCTACCATATTGATTCCCTACTAAAGATCACTATAAATATCAACAGAAAATCAACTAAATCGTTTAGCAAAAAAATGTAACCCATCAAAATTCAAAACGCTCCGAGTGGAGCGTTTTGAATGGTCACTTTTCAAGAAATATTATTTTTGAACTGATAGGAGTTTTGAAACGACCGTACCGTTGCTTTCGAGTCGGACATTATATTGTCCGTTTGGCAGGTCACTGACATCAAGTGATATTCCGTAGTACCCTTGTTTTTGGGTTTGGTCAAGCAAGTGTCGTACTTCTCTTCCGAGCATATCAAAGACACTGATCTGTACACGCCCTTCATCTGAGACGGTATAGTGCAAGGTCGTTTGCTTTGAGATCGGGTTTGGAGTTGGCTCATCGATCGTGACGATCTTTTGCGCCTTTCCATTCGATGAAAGCAACGGTGCGCACGTACCAACGATCACGATATTCGAGCCCGAGAGCGATCCCCATGGTGGCGGCATTTGTGCGGTGGCACTAAGACCAAGATACATCGTATCTTTTCCGTTATTATAGACAACGGTTTCTCCGGCAACATTATCAATATCGAGCACAACATTTCTCGTTGACTCATCTTTTAATGCCGAGAATTGCAGCATCACCAAAGAATCAAGCGGAGTTCTTGCACTCAGGAATGGTGCACCCGTTTGTTTATGCCCTTCGACAAGAATGGTCGCCCCCGATGGTGTGACAGTTACATTCCAACCGGTTGCAGTAGCAGTGCCGATCGAAGATACACCCAAGAAGTTTACCGCGGCAATATCGCCTTTCATCGTGAAGCTAAATTTGAAATCGGTGATCTGTTTTTTCAAGACAGCGATCGTATCATTCCAAACAAAATACACCGGAATCTCAAAATTCTGAGCGGCACGGATCTGCTTGCCTTTTTTCATTGCAAGATCTTGAACCCATACATTGAAATTGACAGAAGCAGTGTGCTGTGCTAAACGACCAACCAGTAGCGTGCCCCAATAATCAATTGCACTGACAGTCCCACTGGTCGATTGATCGATGATAGGACGCTGTAATACAAATGATGTGATCGGTTTTCTATCGGCAGGAATATTATATGAACTGAGATTCAGCTCATTCGATGTGCCAATGGTCTGAATGCCACGATCATAAGTCGTCGAATCAGTGATCGTGACTTGTATTTGTTGCTTATCAATATATTTTGCAACGATGATCGGCGGTTGCGAATCCGGTTTGTATGGATAACACCAATCACGAGCCCACACATTTCCATGACAATCAGCAGCATTGACTGTCACGCATGCGACAGAATCGGCAAGCAATGAATCGGCAACACGTAATGGAAATACATTTGCAAATTTTGTACGCGTGGCACAATCATAGTGTATCGTGCCCGGTGTAATGATACCAGTATTATTGGTAAACCATACTGAGTCGAGCCCAGTATCCCAGATTACGGTATCGAGATTCGTTGGTGGGTCATTAAAATGGACATCATTCACATCGACGACGATCAGCGTTGGGTTGGTTTTCGGATCTGGTGTAAAGCCAATATTCGGTGGATAGATATCGGTACCGACACTGCGATAGATACAGATCGAATCACTCATATTCCCTGCAAGATCATTTGCCTTCACACAGAAACTTGTGGTTTTGCTGGTATCAATGATCTGAACATCAAAATAATACGATGGTTGACGCTGGGTTTGTGCTTGTGTTGGCGGAGTTGCGCCGTTTGGCGTAAAGGTGATATTATTATTACTCGAAACGAATATCTGGTCAATGCCGCGATCCCAGGCTGTATCATCTTTGACAACGACGTGCCATAAACCAAGAGTCGATACATCAGCAAAAACGGCCACACGAGGCGCGAGTTTATCGGGAATGGTGCAATAATGAAAGCAGGTATCCGAATAATTTTTTGCGACATCAACCGAACGAATACAGATCGCTCCGTCGAGCATTGAATCTACGACCATTAACGAAAAACGTTTGAGCGGTCTTCCCGACTGGAATGGTGTATTCGCAAACGTCATATTCACCTGTGTTCCGGGTATCACATAGATCGAATCAAGCCCTTTATCGAATGGACGGTCATCGCGAACGATCAATGAATCAAATCTCGTATTACAGAGCGAACTGTCATAACTCCCTCTGCTGTCTAAAATGGTATAGAGAGGTTTGAGTGTATCGGGAACAACGTATTTTGGATGCGCCAGCATACAGACCGCATCAAAACTCTTATTACCAAGACAATCCTCAAAGGTAAAATCAAAACAACCGCCAATAGTTGAGTCCAATTGTTGCACCAAGACGCGGTGAACGTCTTTGTCGTTATAACAAGCTCTGATCGGTAGATCAACAATGGTGATAGTAAATTTCGATGCATCGGTGCCTGAAACGGGCGTCCAAGTGATGCTCTTAAGACCTTTATCTGTCAGTCGGTCATCATGAACTTTGATCGTATCGAAGAACAAACCATCATTCACCACATCGACAAAATTTGTATATAATGGTGGATCAATGTCAGTCTCAGCACATTCGATCACAATATCATGCTCGCAAGTATCAGCACCATCGGATGGACGGACAAATGTTGGTGCACCAAGACCTGTGGTACCCGTGATCTTTAAAGAACTATGAAAATCGCCTTTACAGAAATAAACAGGGTCGGCTTTTAGATACCAATCAAAAACAGCAACACCACCCGGACCAATAAATGTACCGGGTGCGGAAATTGGGGGAATAGTCTGCGCCTTTCCAATAAACGTGTATTTGGGCGGAGTATCAACAATATTGAGGTTCGGTCCGGCGGTTAAGGTGAACCTTGAATTCGAAGCGCTTTGTGTCTGCGATGGATCAAACGCATAAAATTCCAAATGGAACGGATTGGGGATATATTTCAGGGAATCCTTAATATAAAAGATACGATGCGGATAGAGCATTATACCAAAAATATTTCCATTACAAATATCGAATTCGCCGGTACCATAAGAAGTAATACCGATCACATTTTGTTGATTCGCACCAATGGAAGTTGGAGGCCATTCAAGCAAAACGGCATCATCAGTAGTCAGGGCAGAGCCAAGCGGCCATGCTGGGTTTGCACCAAAGGCTGTTTGAGACATCGTGTACCAATCACCAATAGTCATTCGTGAAGGCTTTTTATTAATGATCGGCGGAAAGTCGAGATAAGCTTGTCCGCTCAGACCGGGATTAAGATCAGGAAGTTGCCACAAAAATGCAATATAAAACCATGGTATTGTCGGGGCAGCATTGGCAGCATTGGGCATCTGCTCCCACTTCAAATGGTATCCGTAACGATGCAATATCTTCGGACCGTCGGTAGCATTAGTTTGCGAACCATGCTTCGTTTTATCGGTGGGGTCTGATATTTGAACATCATTGAGCCACTGAACCGCACAACCGGCAGGAGTATTTACTTTATTCTTTACACTCCAACGCATAATGATCTGACCGCTCTTTTCGTAGGCGATCGGATAGACATCCTGAATAATATCGCAACCCGCTTTGTTCACCCAAGTGGTACGGATAGTGTCGGCTATACGAACACTTGTTCCATTGTTTAAGATATTGTAGTTCGGCGGGCGATTGCCACCGGCAATAATATCATTATTGGAAAATATCTGACCATTGATCGAAACAGATAAAAAGCTTTTATCATAAAAATCAAGCTGCCCGTCGATACCAAGTCTTCCGGGGGCGATCAGCACACAAATTTTTCCGTCTGCCGGCTGGACGTTACCGACGACGTATTGATTACCTGTTGTAAGATTTTGTCCGACAACACTTCCGTTTGAAAGTGCAAGTATCGAGAAGACACAAAACAACAGGGTCCAAAAAGGATTGGACTTGGAGGAAGAAAACCGGGGGCGGATACTCATAGTACTCCCTTTCAATAGGTTACTAATATTCACAACACAGAACACACGAAAACATTGACAAAAACGGGGGGAAGTAATGCAACGACACGCTGTTAATCAAGCTTATATTTCAAGCCTACCGTAAAGAAAATGGTCGAAATTTTCCAATCTTTCGAAAGGATATTATCACGTACAGTCGTTAATGGCAGATCATAGGTCAGCATCGGTGCTATGACTGAGTTGTCACCAACAGGAATGTCATATCCGACGGTGAGCAAAAGCCCAAGTCTCAATGATTTGACATTATCAATCGCATGATTTTCCAGCTCTTCGGTGTTCGTGCCGTTCTCAAAATGAATATTATTATAGACGGCAGAATTTCCTGCGTTATCAACGAGTGTTAACGTTGATCCCAACAATTCACGAACATGCTTAAAATTACTCGAAAGTAAAAAGCTGATGCCGGCACCCGCTTGGACGAATGGACCATTACGATAGAATTCGTAACGGACGAACGGAGCCAATGTCAAGAATGTCTCTCGTACTGTTCCTGTACGCTGCAGATACACCGTACCCGAAAGAACAGAATCCTGTTGCCCTTCGAGTCGAAGCGACGCTGTATCGGCAATGAGTGTAGTATTATTGAGTCCTTTAAAATCAAACTTCGCGCCTAAGCCGATCGTCCATTCATAATTCAATGGAAGCTCGAACAATAGCCCACCAAGAAAGCCTGATGCCGAGCCGCCTTCGAACTGGCAATGGCAGATCGCCTGGTAGGTGCCTTGTTGCTGATGCATACCAAGCCCGAGTTCGACCCCGATCATCGGTGGTGGCGCACCTGGCCCAAAGAGATCGCCTCGGCTGAGGATCTGGGCATTGGTTGATGTCGCCGAAAAGACGACGATGGTAGCAACTATGATTGCGAAAGCTCTATGGATCATTCGTTGATTCTGTATAAACATTGACATTCCTCCGGCAGGGTTATTTTCCGACAATGCGAATTTCTACGCGGCGATTCTTCGCACGCGCTTCATCGGATATGCCTTGCTCGAGCGGTGCGCTCTTACCAAAGCCGACCACGATCGCAAGTTGATCGCGCGGAACACCCTGCGCGAGCAGATACTCATCGATCGTCTTTGCACGACGTTCGGACAGTTCCTTATTATACTCTTCGGTACCGCGATCATCAGTATGCCCCTGCACCTCAAGCTTCACATTCGGGTTGCCCTTCACTTTTTTGATGAAGTCATTAAGCTGTGGCAATTCGCTTGGCAAGAGATCGGCTTTGGCATAATCAAATTTTACCATCACCGGCTTAATATCCGATGGCGTCATTCTGATCTCCTTGACGACAGAGACGACCGCTTCTCTTTTGATCGGTATATCAAGCACCGCGAAGAAATTTTGATAATCTTTTGCTGATGCTGAAATATGATACTTCGCGAATGGCTTAGCATCAAACACAAAAGCACCATCTTGATCTGATTCTGCGTTTTGGGTAGCTAACGTATTGCCGTTATCATCAACTTCTTCGAGCAACACTTTCGCCGCGATCTTTGCGTTGGTAAACAAACTTGTCGTATGTCCGCTGATGCGTACTTTCGATGGCGTCAGTTTTATATCTTGCGAAAAACCGTTCGGGTCGAACTCCGATGGTGTTTGTACCTCGATATTACCCGAGACATATCCATCAGCTCCGGCAGTAACACGTATCGGTTTCCCGATCGGGGCTTCGGTCTTATAATCACGAGTGGTACCGCTGTTTGTGAGTGGCTCGCCATTGGAAGAGACTGCGAGCGAAAGATCAGGTTGGGTTCGAACAGGTTGGTTGGTTGCGGCATCGAGCACGCGGCCAGTGAATGTTATAAACTTTGCCTTAGGTTTGACAGGGTTCGGAACGATGCGATAAAGATCAAAGCCGCCTTGCCCGCCTGCACGATCTGAAGAGACATAGACGCCATCTTCGGACGTTGGAACAAAGAAAAACATTTCGTTCGAAGCTGAGTTAACGGTCGGCCCTAAATTCTTCGGCTGTGTCCACTCATTATCACCTTTGCGATAGGTCACGTAAATATCAAATCCACCCTGACCACCCGACATATTCGATGCAAAGTAGAGTGTTTGGTTATCACTGCCGATCATCGGTGATAGCTCGTCAGAACTGGTGTTGAATTTCATATTGACGGGATTGCTCCACTCGCCTGTTCCCGACTTACTGCACATATAGATGTCCGAGCCACCTTCGCCACCTTTGCGATCACTGGTGAAGAACAAAAGCTGACCGTCACCGGAAATGCAGGGCTGACCTTCCCACCACTCGGAGTTGATGTTCTTGCCGAGAGGAGCGATATTTTGAAGAGCTCCATTATCAATAGTCGCACTATAAATATCGCAACTACGGAACAATGCATCGGCGCGGTTACAGCATTGGAGGATCGCTGTTCTCCCGTCATTGGCAATTGAGATGGCACTGATGCCTTCTTTGCCCGGAAGTTCGAGAAACACTTCGGGATTACCCCAGTCAAGCCCCGACGAACGCTTCGCTCGGAAGAGTGCGGGCTTGCCGTTACTGCGATAACTCGAAAAATAGATCGTCGAACCATCGGGCGAGACGAACGGAGTCGCATCGTCGCTATTCGAGTTCAAACTTTTGAGGTTATCAAAATGGGTTTCTGCAAAACCACTCGCCATCATTTTCTTTGCGCTGTCGGACTGTGCGTACGAACCGGAAAGCGTCGTGAGAGAAAAGAACAGAAGTGTGAAAAGCGAGATGAGAAAACGTCGAAACGTCATCATGTACGAACGGTAAAAAGTAAAAACATTACCACCAACAACAAGCAGCACACTATCTTCGGGGGAAAACTGCCGCCTGTAACACAATTAGCCTACTTACAAACGCAAGCCAAACAAAAGCGTTCTATAAAAATGAGGGAGGGCATTCTCTTCTCAATGGCAATAATTGAATATCATCCCTACGCAAGTCAATTTGAATTACCTTAATGACCTTCTATAAAGAACATATTACAACCTGTCATTCTGAGGGAGTAAACGAATAGTGATCGTTAATATGTCCTTTCAGCGACCGAAGAATCTCCTACAGTACAAGACATCAAAGTTAGACAAGAGGATATCCTTCGCTCGGCTCAGGATGAAAAATTTGAAGATTTTCTTAACGACATAAAAACAAAAAACGCGCCGAAGCGCGTTTTTTATTCTCATATTTTACTATCAATTACGCCGGCATTGGTGCAATATTCCCGAGATCACCGAGTGGTGGGATCTTTACATTATCGGCGATCGTAAATTTCTTGCCTTCGGTTGATCTTGGCTCAGGCTTTTCGAACGGTGGCAACTCGCCGCCTTCCATAATGATCTCGATCTGCGCACCATTGAGTGTTTCACGTACCAACAATGCAGCAGCCATACGATGCAAAATATGCACCGATTCGCGAAGGATATGTTCAGCGGTTTGCATCCCCTCTTCGACAATACGACGGATCTCTTCGTCGATGATACGACCCGTAGTATCAGAGTAGGTCTTTGATTGCGACATATCGCGACCGAGGAATACTTCGTGATCGCCTTGGCCGTATTTCAATGGCCCAAGTTTATCCGACATACCCCAATCGCATACCATTTTGCGCGCAATATCAGTCGCGCGTTCGATGTCGTTACCAGCACCGGTCGTGATACGATTGAAAATAATTTTTTCTGCCGCACGTCCGCCAAGGGCATACGCAATGACTGACTGAAGATATTCGCGTGAGTAAGTATGCTTCTCGTCGATCGGCAAGTAGCTGGTCACACCAAGTGCACGACCACGAGGAATGATCGTTACCTTATGGACAGGATCAGCCTCAGGCATTTTTCTGGCGACGATCACGTGACCACATTCATGATACGAAGTGGTCTTTTTTTCTTCGTCACTAATAACAGCCGAGGTTCTTTCGAGTCCCATCAACACTTTATCTTTGGCATTCTCGAAATCTTCCATCATCACGCGATCGGCGTTATGACGAGCAGCAAGAAGCGCAGCTTCATTAACAAGATTTGCGAGATCAGCACCCGAGAATCCCGGTGTGCCTTTTGCAAGCACGTTGAGATCAACATTCGCCGAAAGTGGTACTTTGCGAGTATGGACTTTCAAAATTCCTTCGCGACCACGAACATCAGGGCGATCAACGACCACTTGACGATCAAATCTACCCGGACGAAGCAACGCAGGGTCGAGCACATCAGGACGGTTTGTTGCCGCCATAATGATTACGCCACTATTTTGCTCAAAGCCATCCATTTCGACCAAAAGCTGATTGAGTGTTTGTTCGCGCTCATCGTGTCCGCCGCCTAAGCCTGCACCGCGATGACGACCGACTGCGTCGATCTCATCGATAAACACGATACACGGCGAGCTTTTCTTCGCTTGCTCGAATAGATCGCGAACGCGCGATGCACCAACGCCGACAAACATCTCAACAAAGTCAGCACCAGAGATCGACATAAACGGCACACCTGCTTCGCCGGCAACCGCACGAGCGAGAAGTGTTTTGCCAGTGCCCGGAGGTCCGAGCAACAATACTCCGCGAGGGATCTTACCCCCGAGGCGTTGAAATTTTTGTGGCTCTTTTAAGAATTCTATTACTTCCTGAAGTTCTGTTTTTGCTTCGTCGCAGCCTGCAACATCGGCAAAGGTCACTTTTGGTGATTTATCATCAGCCACTTTCGCGCGTGATTTACCGAACGAGAATATCCCCTTCTGTCCGCCCATACCCTGATTTTGCATCCGGCGCATAAAGAACATCCAGATAAAGAAAATACCGACCCATGGCAATAAGCCGATCAGTGCATCCATCCAAGAGCCTTTATTATCGATCTTGCGGATGATCAGGCCTTTCTCGTTCCAGATCTTATATTGCTCAGCAACAGTCTCGGGAATGAGATTGGTCACGATCTTTTTGGTATGGACTGCTGTGGTGTTATCTTTTGACGGGATCGTTTCTTCCTGTTTGAAGACACCATGAAAACGGAATGAGTTGAGGTCGTATTGCTCGATCGTTCCGGTTTCGAACTTCCCGTCAGCGAGAAGTTTCTGATAGTAGGTATTGGTTACTTCTACTTCTTCGACATCGCCACTACCGCGCACAAGATACATAACCATTGCTGCACCTGCGAGCATCACAGCCCAAAGTATGACGGTACGAACCATACTCTGACGGTTCATATCACCATTAGGTTGGTTCGAAGGAGGTTTTGGTGAAAAACGATTTCGTTTTGGTGCACTACCATCTGAAGAACCGTTACCACGGCTTGAAGGACGTTCCTCGCCATCATTCGATGACTTTGCCATCAATGTTGGTTCTGCGATGATCGGTTCGTTGGCTCTGAATCCGGTAAAACCCGGTTTGTTATACATTTCTTTCGTTTCCTTGTAGCCATAAACTTCATTGTCTATAGCATTCATAAATTTTAATACAGTACCCGAAGTAGAGATGGATTTCTTAATCCGAATACATCTTTACCAAGGGACAAGGCTCAAAACACCTCTATAGATTACTCAGTTCGTATAGAAATTCGTGATGATCACAGGATTTTACGCTTGAGGATATACGCTGTTTCGTTTTTTGACGAAATTCGGCATAGCTCACTTGCGCGCACCCCGGGTACCCAAATGACGGTATTCGGGCTATTCGCAAGTACAACTAAGGGAAAACGACGCTTTAATGGCTGAGTCCTCACCCCCGCTTCGGCAAGGATATCACTCACTAATTTAGTCCCCTTCAACATCCCAAATGGCTGCATTTTATCCGATGGCTTCCAATTGCGTATTAATAGACCCGATTCGAAAACTTCAGCTCGAAGATATGCTAAATTACTACTATGATCAATTTTCTTGCCGTTTGTCTTTTGTAAAGAAAGCTGTCCGATGGGGGTCACAAATTGTTCGCCCAGGCCTAATAGTTGGTGTATCTTCTCGACCGGCTTAACGACTTCGATAGAAAAGATATTCGGCTCCGCTAATGAGACAAAAATATTTTTTGCGATCTGTATACGTTTAGTATTCGATTTAACGATCATTAACTCGATCTTTTTCCACTGTGCCGAGTTGATCGAGTAGTTCGAACCGAGTAATTCCTCGATCTCGCCAACGATCAGTTCGCGTACTATAATAGACTCTGACTTCGCCAATACTCTGCGATCATAACGACGTTCACAGAGATCAACGAATAGTGAATCAACTGTTATGATCGAGCGGCGCTTCAGGACTTCAACTTGTTTCGAAATATAGAGAATCACTGAATCGGCATTTTCACCGAGACGTCGGAAGCCATTAATAATATTTCGATCAGGCATTGCCTTTGTCAGCGCGGGGATCACCGTAGCGCGGATCCTATTGCGCGTAAAGTCTGAGCTTGAATTGCTACTGTCTTCTCTGTAGCGAAGTTTTTTTTCTTTCGCATACGAAACGATCTCCTCACGACTATGATCGAGAAGCGGACGAATGACGCCCAAGTCTTTTGTAAGCTTTCTGCGAGCCGGAATACCACGCAAGCCGCGGATGCCGGTGCCGCGAACGATGTTCATTAGTATGGTCTCGACTCGGTCGTTAGAATTATGCGCTGTGGCTATCAATTGGAAATCATATTCAATTGCGCATTCTTTAAAAAACGAATACCGTGTTTCCCTTCCAGCTTCTTCGAGACTGATCTTTTTTTTCTCAGCAATAGCCGCAATATTTTCCGAATGCAGAAATAATTCTACTCGAAGTTTTTGTGTAAGCTCACCAACAAATGATCTATCCCGATCAGACTCTTTGCCGCGTAATTGATGGTCGATGTGTGCAACGCCTAATCTACTAAATATTTTTTTCTTCTTGAGTGATTGCAGAATATTCACAAGTACGACCGAATCGATCCCGCCACTGACACCGACAAGAATAGCATCGGTCGATCTGACTCCCAATGTCTTCAGTGCCGTTGCAACTGAACCGGCAAGATCTATTTTTTTAGAACGTGCCATACGTGCTTTCCTGACGGGTGAGTTTAATATCCTGAAGTTGCGGAGCCTTCAATCTGATCTCAAAATTAAATCCGCGAATAAGTCCGGTCGGTCGGTAGTCGAGATTCAATTCCCAACAATGAAGGTCACGATGAATGCGCAGGTTTGGCACGACAATTTGTTTTGCGATCAGATCATAACTTGCGCTCAGAGAAAAACTCCAGTTTAGCGTCGGAGAAATACTTGCTGAAAGCGTTGGCGAAAAACTTTTGGTGACGATGAGTCCGCTATAATTCAATGTGTAGGAAACATCATAATTGATATTCCATTTTGGTCTGAACGGGACGGCAACAAATGCGCCCGGATAATTTCCACCCAAAAACATTTGACGTTCTTCGTCAGGCGAGTTGAGTCTGAACAATCTCTTCAACGAATCATAACTTTGTCCTTCGGTGGTCTCTGAAGATGAAAAGCCACCGCCGAGATGGAACGATGCACTTGTTGCGCGGAGCAGCCCTTGACCAAGTGATATCAATGTATGTTGGGTCGAATCAGCACCGAGATAATTCAATGGATAAAATGAATATGAAGCATTCGCACTAAGACTAAACAATGAACCGATGTGGGTGTTTGCCGACAGCCCGAGTTGATGCCATATTGTTTGAATAAGATCGTAAGAAGTACCAAGTGAAAGATTTAATAGTTTTACTTTCTCTTCGGTCGTTGAGTCGGCGGTTATTTCGTGCTCTACTTTCGCTTCAAAATCATTTCCGAGAGAAAGCCCGACTGTTCCCGATTTGCCACCGAGCGATATACCGGAATTGAGGTCATCTTCAAATCGACCGTAGGCTATTTGTGCCCCCGTTCTTGGGTCGGTGTAATAGCGTTGTTCTTGTGATGAAAGGTCAGGATGATAGTTAAACGAAATCGAGGGCAACAGGACGTGTCTGATCGCTTTGACACCTAAGGCTCCAATATTAGCAACACCATAGACCGTTGTCGATACCGAGACACCAACATCGTATCTATTGACAAGGTAAAAGCCTGAACGATAGGTATTATCATTCACCGTTGTGGTATCAGTAAGACTACCAAAGTTTTCGATCAACAGATGAGCCGACCTTGTTTTTTCGCGAAAGAACCATGCCTGCGAAAAACTAACCGATGGTGTCA
>JBBRNY010000063.1:0-13796 GCA_038229915.1 Kapaibacterium sp. (SeqCode)
ACGACCGTTGAAGTCTTTGATGTAGCCGGGCGCAAAGTCTGGGGCGACGATCACGGCTACTCGCTTGAAGCAGGCGTGCACACCGTTCATCTCGACGGCAAACTCCTCCCAAGCGGCACCCTGTATGCCAGAATCTCCACAGGGTTTGGCGAAGTGAAAACGGTGAAGCTCGTAAAAGAATAATTCGTAGGGGCATGCCGCTGGCATGCCCGCTCTGAAGATTTACGTAAAGCATCAAATGTGGCTACTCTCGATGCTTTCTAATATCAATGTTTTTTAACCGTCAAATACTTTCTACCCTCGATGCGGGCAAGCCAGCGGCTTGCCCCTACGGGGATTTGTTATAATTACGAAGTGGTCGGCACTACACGTTTTATGTTCTTGTTTGGAAACCGAAGAGATATTGGATGCGTAAATACTTATAGAATACGTAATTATAGGCAATGATCATCATAATGAACAAGAATGCCCGCGAAGCAGATATTGTGCGGGTCGAGAAAATTCTTTCACAGCAGGGCATCCGCTCGGAGCGATTAACTGGCGAGAAGCAAGTCGTGATCGGGATTATCGGTGCCAGCAATGGTCTCGATATTAGCGTTGTGACTACGCTCGAAGGCGTACAAGACGTTGTTCGAGTAACTTCGCCTATCAAACTGGCTTCGCGCTTACAGCATCCCGAAGATACCGTCATCACCTTTGCCGACGGAACAAAGATCGGGGGCACAGCTCCGGCTATTGTGATCGCAGGTCCTTGTTCGGTCGAAAGTGCCGATCAACTGCGTCGAACTGCTGAATTTGTTCGTTCGAGTGGTGTGCGTTTCCTTCGTGGTGGGGCGTTCAAACCTCGTACCTCGCCATACTCATTTCAAGGATTGGGTTTCGACGGTCTTGAACTTTTAAAGAAGGTCAGTGAAGAATTCGGACTCTTTATCGTCACCGAAGTAATGGAGCCTGCTCATGCGCCGCGAGTTGCTGAGTTCGCCGATATTATTCAAGTTGGTGCTCGGAATATGCAAAACTTTCCGCTGTTGCGGCAGCTCGGAAAAGTCAACAAACCCGTAATGCTCAAGCGCGGACCTGCAAGCACCATCGAAGAATGGCTTCTTGCGGCAGAATATATTCTTAGCGGTGGCAACGAAAATGTTATCCTCTGCGAACGCGGTATTCGCACATTTGAAACAGCATTACGATACACCACCGATATTAGCGCCGTCCCATTAGTAAAAGAACTTTCCCATCTTCCGGTGCTCGTTGATCCGTCGCACGGCACGGGCAAGCGCTCGATGGTCACGCCGCTCTCACGAGCCGCTATCGCCGCCGGTGCAGACGGTATTATGGTCGAGGTACATCCCGATCCGTTGCGTTCGCTCAGCGATGGTGTGCAGGCATTGACATTCGAGATGTTCGAAGAGATGATGGGCGAGTTGGTTCGCATTGGCGATGCGATCGACCGTCAGATACTGGTCGAGCCATACATTGGTGCAAAATCCAGGGCGTCAAAGAAATCTCCATCGGAGTCACCATATAAGATCGCTTAATGCTCACCCCCGAAGAGTTATTTAAGCATCTCAAGACTATTGCTGTCGTCGGGCTGAGTGCTGACCCGAGTAAGTCGAGCAACTCGGTTACAAAGAGATTACAACGTCTCGGGCTTACGATTATTCCGGTCAACCCAAGCATCGCTAAGTGGGAAGAGCTAAGCGCATACCCTTCAGTTTCTGCAATACCTTCTGAGATTGAAATAGACATCGTCGATGTTTTTCGCCGTGAGGAATTTTTGGTCGATGCGGTAAAAGATGCACTCAGTCGTAAACCATTGCCAAAATGTGTGTGGCTTCAGAGTGGACTTTCGAGCAACGAATGTAAACAGCTCTGTGATGAATCTGGGGTGCTCTATATAGAAGACAGTTGTCTCGGTGTTGAGGTTGGGTTCTATCACTCGCAAAAGAAAACAACACTTTCGTAATGGAGTGCTTTATTGTAAATGCTGATGATGTGTCCGATGAACGGTCATCACTCACGCTTCGAGATGACGAAGCCAAGCATTGCGCAAGAGCATTGAGAATACGAGTTGGCGAACAAATACTCGCGACCGATCTCATCGGGAAGTGCTATAAAGCAACGCTTGAACACATTGATGATCTCGGCAAGCAAGGTTACGAAGTCAGAGCAACCATTGATGAAGTGTTGCCGCGTCATAATGAGCCAAATATCAATACTTTGCTTATTCAAGCCGTGCTTCACACTCCCACAAAATTTGAAGAAATTGTTGAGCGCTGTACAGAGATCGGTATCTCTGCTTTCGCACCGATCAATACCACTCGAGTAGAACGCCCCACAATAAAAGTAGATCGCATAGAGAAAATTCTTCGCGCGGCGTGCAAACAAGCGCAACGAGCTTCAAAGCCAACATTATCTGAACTTTCCGATTTCGAAACGGCGTTAGGTGCGGCGGTTGCTGATAAGCGCACTATCATATTATTGCACGAAACGGCGAAGCTTGAGCATTCACTAAATTCGATTCTCGAAAAAGAACGATCGAAGAACATTGCGATAGTGATCGGTCCCGAAGGCGGGTTCACCGAAGATGAAGTATCACTTGCTCGGGATAGATTTGGTGCACAAATTGCTTCGATGGGTGCGCGAAGACTCAGAGCCGAAACGGCTGCTATTACTGCGGCGGCTATTACACTTGGATTTGATAGTTATTGAATTTGATCGTTAATAGATGAGAGTATTTTTCCTGTCGTTATTGCTTTGTATTTTACAATTCTCAAACGCACAAGCTTCTTCGGATAGCCTCGTGGTTGTGAGGGATAGTGTTATAGCGAATGCGGTAGATTCGATCAGTGCACGACCGATGCAAGCACTCGGCCGCCCTGGTCCGTTCGATATGATCACTAATATACCCGGTGATTGGTGGCATTGGTCAAAGCAAACTTTTACAGTAAAACAGCTTCCGGTGATCGCGGTCATATCAGCACTGACAGCAGTTACGATCATCACTGATTACCAGACTTGGCAGATCACAAAAAAGCCGTATGACCAATCACCGACCTTTAAAAAAATAAACGATGTCACCTCCTATCTTGGTGACGGCAAAGTTCAGTTTGGACTTGCTATAGCCTTCGCTGGGTATGGCTTTGCGTTTAATGATGACCGTGCTATCCGCACTGCCAGTCAGACGGTCGAAGTTATTCTTGCTTCTGGCGCTGTTATTCAATTGCTCAAACACGTGACCGGTAGGGAAAGCCCATTCACGGCAACAACGCCGACAGGGCAATGGCGATTTTTTCCGAACCAGATCGAGTATGCCAAACACGTACCCCATTACGATGCTTTCCCGTCTGGGCATATTGCAACAGCATTCGGGACATTTATGGTGATAGCCGAAAACTATCCGAACGAAAAATGGATTCAATATATTGGCTATCCAGTGATGGCAAGTATTGCAACCGGTTTGGTCGCAACGAGTATTCATTGGTGGAGCGATATTCCGCTCGGAGTAGCGATAGGATATAGCTTTGGGAGACTTATAGCACACCCAGAACAGTTCAACGAGACCCCTGATAGGGCTGGCGAGTTGCAAACCAATGTTGGGATGGCGTTCTTATCCAATGGTTCACCAGCGTTATCGTTTACGATGAAGTGGTGATTTTAATGGATTGAAGGTAGATTCTTCGTAAATTTG
Source organism: Kapaibacterium sp. (SeqCode) (assembly GCA_038229915.1). Lineage (GTDB taxonomy): Bacteria > Bacteroidota > Ignavibacteria > Palsa-1295 > Palsa-1295 > JAFDZW01. The sequence continues at coordinate 3,692 of JBBRNY010000063.1, forward strand.
ATTATTAATCAATAGAATAGGAACAAGTCGCGAATGTCAGATATTCTTGTTGAAGTAAAAGGGTTAAAAAAATATTTCCCGATCAAAAAGGGAGTATTCTCCAAAACGGTCGGCAACGTCAAAGCTGTTGACGATGTGTCGTTCACGATCAGAAGAGGTGAGACCCTCGGTTTGGTGGGCGAGTCGGGTTGCGGTAAAACGACTACTGGTCGTTCGATCCTTCGTTTGATCGAGCCGACTGCAGGCTCGGTAAAATTTGAAGGCGAAGAAGTCACGACGATGAACCAGAGCCGTCTTCGTGATATGCGTCGCCAAATGCAGATCATCTTTCAGGATCCGTATTCCTCGCTCAACCCTCGTATTACAGTCGGCGGTATGCTGACAGAAATTTTGAAGGTACACGGACTTCGTAAGAACGATGCAGAGATAAAAGACCGCGTTGAAGAACTACTGAAGATCGTCGGTCTAAATCCTTTGCACGCAAGAAGATACCCGCATGAGTTTTCGGGTGGTCAGCGTCAGCGCATCGGTATTGCTCGGGCATTGTCGGTCGAGCCAAAGTTCATTGTTTGTGATGAGCCTGTCAGCGCATTGGACGTTTCTATCCAATCGCAGGTCTTGAATCTCTTGATGGATCTGCAAGAACAGCTTTCTCTTACCTATCTTTTTATCGCTCACGATCTCTCGGTCGTAAAGCATATTTCGAATCGTGTGGCGGTGATGTATTTGGGCGAGATCATCGAGATCGCTGATTATCGCGAACTCTATGATAGACCGAAAGCTCCTTACACCGAGGCGCTTCTATCGGCAGTGCCGATGGCAAACCCACGTATCAAGCGTGATCGTATTATGCTCACTGGGGATGTGCCAAGCCCAGCGAATGCACCGACAGGATGTTATTTCCATCCGCGCTGCCCAAAAGTATTTGCTGATTGTAAAACGATACATCCATTGCTTTCCAATGACGCGGAAGGTCACGATGTCCGTTGTTTAATTTATCCGGAAAGCTATCCGCAAGGATCACAACAAGCGAAAGCGGCTTGAGTGTAGGATAACCGGGAATCACATATTGTTTTATTATCAGTAGGACGGACGAAATGTCCGTCCGGCTGTTTTAAACCACACAACTACTCACGACAAACCCATCAATGTCCGAGGTAACCGATCTTCGTGCATCCGATAAGATTCTGACGTTCTCGAACTGTATCAGCTTTTTTCGTGTGTTCCTTGCTATCCCGACCGTACTATTCCTACAAGCCGATAATATGATGGCAACGGCAACGATTATGCTTATAGCATATATCAGTGACCTATTGGATGGTTATGTTGCCCGCAAGACCAATACGATCTCTGAACTTGGCAAGGCGATCGACCCAGTTGCTGATAAGATCTATGTTGGGGTGTTGGTGATCGCTATGGTCTCGAAAGGCTTGGTGCCTTTGTGGTTTGTGCTGATCTTGCTTGGGAAAGATGTTATTACAATGATCGGAGCATTGGTTGTTCGTAAGAAGATCGCAGCTATTCCGCCGTCAAATTATTGGGGGAAATCAGCGATTTTGCTTACGATCATCACACTTTTTCTTTCGGTGCGCGGAGTTTCCAATGATATTTTGTTGTTGGGCTGGGTTATATCGGCTCTGCTGCTGGGTGTATCGTTTATTCTGTATGCGATCCGGGCACAGCGATTGATCAATCAGGTGAATAACTAATGGGATTCTTCGACAAATTCAAATTATCGCGCCTCAAAGAAGGCTTGGCGAAGACGCAGGAGAATCTCGTCCGAAAGTTTACGCGTATCCTCCATCGAAGCCGAAAGATCGATGACGCACTACTTGCCGAAATAGAAGAAACATTATTGCTCGCCGACGTCGGATTTATGACGACCGAGCAAATAATGAAGAACATCGTCGACCGTGTAGCAAAGATGAATTGGTCGGATGCTTCACAACTCAGAGACGAACTTCGTAACGAGATCACCCGTGCCCTGACCCAAGACGGCACGTTTGTTTCAACGGAAAACCCATTTACAGTACCTTCGACCGGAACACCGCACGTGATAATGATCATCGGAGTGAACGGTGTTGGTAAAACAACGACGGTCGGCAAACTTGCCTATAATTATCGTAATGCAGGGAAGCAAGTATTGATCGGTGCGGCAGATACGTTTCGCGCCGCGGCAAACTCCCAACTTGAAGTCTGGGCTGAGCGTGCCGGAGTCGAGATCGTGCAACAGCATCATGGTGCCGATCCTGCCGCTGTTTCATTCGATACGGTTCAAGCCGCGATAGCCCGTAAAGCTGATGTCGTCTTGATCGATACCGCCGGACGATTGCATAACAAAACACATTTGATGCAAGAGCTTGAAAAAGTAACGCGCGTGATGCGAAAACTTATTCCGGATGCGCCGCATGAAGTGTTGCTTGCCCTTGATGCCACGACCGGACAAAACGCCATTCAGCAAGCCAAAGAATTTATGAAGGTCGCGCCGATCACCGGCTTGATCTTAACAAAGCTCGATGGCACAGCCAAAGGCGGAGTAGTCATAGCACTGGCGAATGAAATGAAGATACCGGTAAAATTTATTGGTGTCGGCGAACAAATTGATGACCTTCAGCCATTTGATCCAAATGAATTTGCGAAAGCACTTTTTGGTGATGAGACATTCCAAGGAGAATCATACACGGTGGAGGAAGAAGTAAAATCGTAATGTCGATCATTCACAAATTATCTCCAACCCTCGCACAAAAAATTGCCGCCGGCGAAGTTGTTACTCGCCCGGAGTCGGTCGTCAAAGAATTAGTAGAAAACTCGCTTGATGCAGGTGCACAATCCATTACAGTTGTAATTAAGCAAGCTGGTAGGGCATTGATACAAGTTGTTGATGATGGGGCAGGGATGTCACGCGAAGATGCCGAGCTATCGGTCGAGCGTCACGCAACCAGCAAGCTCAGCGAGATGGACGATCTCGAAAAACTTCACACCTACGGCTTCCGAGGTGAAGCACTTGCTGCGATCGCGTCAGTTTCTCAATTCGAATTAAAAACACGCCGCAGTTCGGATGAACTCGGAACGTTCGTTCGGCTTGAAGGTGGCATCAAACGCGAAGCACGAAGCGAAGCCTGCGATGAAGGCACTGCGATCTCGATCCGTAATTTATTTTTTAATGTTCCGGCGAGACGCAAATTCCTCAAGAGCGAAGCAACAGAGTTTAAGCATATTATCGATTGTGTCACTCGCGCCGCACTTTCGAATCCTGGTGTGCGATTTATCCTCGTGAGCGATCACGATTGCGTTTTCGATCTTCCGGCTTTTCGTCCATTGCCCGAACGTATCGAGCAGATATTCGGCTCAAAACTTCGCGGCTCTCTTGTTGCTGTCGAAAGTGTTTCGACCAATGTGCATCTTCACGGATTTATCAGTGCGCCCGGTTTTGTAAAACGTGTTCGCTCCGAGCAATTCTTTTTTGTGAATGATCGCCCGATCCATTCATCGCGCGGATTGTCGTTCGCTGTGTCGAATGCGTATGAGCATCTTGTCGAAAAAGGTGCATTCCCATCGTGTTTTCTGTTTATTGATATTGATCCTGCGAAGATCGACGTGAATGTGCATCCGCAAAAGCTCGAAATAAAATTTGATGACGAGCGGACCGTCATCGATGAAGTTCGTCGTACTCTTGCCGATGCATTACAAAAAGCAACCCAGCAAAGCGCCACCGAAGGTGCTATGGCTCCGGAAATGGATATGCCGACGAAGATCAATCAAGGCGAGAACGCTCGGCTTCGTTTCCCTGAGCACGGCACTGCACCGACACTCAGAAGTGTGTCGGGCGACCCGTCGTCGCGTGGAAATATGAAACCGCCTATCCCGAGCAATGGTCTTGGTACGGTTGAAAGACTGTTTGGAAAAGGACCGCAAGATCTCTTTGGTGCGCAAACTTCTCGTTTGATGCCCTCGCCAAAAAATGATAGTGAGAATGGTGAGCCTGTTCCGCCACACACAACGACATCAGAAGCTGAACGCAGAGCCGTCAGCGCCGAAGTGCTTGCCGAACGCCCGCAGCTTTGGCAGATGCACAGTAAGTATATTTTCTGTCAGATCAAGTCGGGGTTGATGATCGTTGATCAGCACGTCGCGCACGAAAGAATTTTGTACGAACGTATTTTACATTCTCTCGAAGAGGGCTCGTCAAATTCTCAGGAGCTCTTGTTCCCACAACCGGTTGAATTACTACCTCGTGAAGTAGCAATGATCCGTGAGCTTCACGACCAATTGCAATCAATGGGCTTTCACATCAGGTTCTTTGGTGGCACTTCCGTCGTGATTGATGCCGTGCCTACCGATGTAAAAAGCGGAAGCGAAGAATCTATTCTTCATGAATTACTCGAATCGTATGATGAGTACGAACGTCTTGGTACGTTCTCCTCACGTGAAGCTCTTGCGGCTGGTTTTTCATGTAGAGCAGCCATAAAAGCTGGCGACAAACTTTCGCAAGAAGAGATGACTTCATTGATAGAGCAGTTGTTTCAAACAAAGATGCCATACGTCTGCCCTCACGGGAGACCCGTCGTTATCAAACTCGCGCTTGACGAACTCGATCGTCGTTTCGGAAGAACTCCTGTCGCCGCGAAAGCTGATTAATGCCAAAGAAACTATCATCAGAGGAAGTACTCGAACTTGTCCGCACTTCGTGGTGCGAACGCCATCGTCCGGAATCGGAATCAACTGATTGGGGGCAATCGCTTCTGATGTATGGCTTGCTTGCGAGCCTTGATGCTGAAGATAATGAGCAGGTTCGTGAATATGTTCGAAGATGGGTCTATTTTCATTTGAACGAGGGTGTAAACGTCAATTATTTTTGCGGGTCTTGGAGTTTCGGTTTGCTCTATCCAATGATCGAGCGTCAGTTTCCGGAAGTACAAGTACAACTCAGAGCGACGGCCGAAAAAATTTATGATACGATCACTCACAAAGCATTACGCAATGGTGACGGGGTAATACTCCACAACGTCGATCTCCCGAATATTTATATTGACACAGTGTATTATTCCTGTGTCGTCCTTGCGCGGTTGGGTGAGTACCTCAAAAAACCGTGGAAGCAGGAAGTGACGTTTCAGTTAATGAAACATCTTGAAATTCTCCGTGATGGTCTCAAACCATTCTACATCCATTGCGAGGAAAATCTTGGCTCTAAGCGTTCGGAAGGTTCGTGGGCACGAGGGAATGGGTGGGTGATGATGACCTGTGTTGAATTGATGTCCGATCTCCTGTTAACTTCGAAAGAGTTTGCATTTATTCGTGACGAGATATTTCTTCCGCTTGCGACGGCTATTGCCGAGCAACAAACGAAATCGGGTCTTTGGCGCACGATCATTGACGATAAAAAATCCTACGAAGAAACTTCAGCATCGGCCATGTTCCTCTTTGCATTTCTCAGAGCAAAGAACATTGGTGTGCTTCCTGGTGAATTGAATATTGTTATTGATAAAGCGGCGAAAGGTCTCTCCAAATTCGTCACCATCGATGGTGTATTCACCGGAGCATCGGAAGGTACTTGGCCGGGGACTGTCAATTATTATAAATCCATCGGTCGTGGCGAATGGTGGTGGGGAACAGGGGCGTATTTGCTCTATCTGAGCGAAGAAACGGATATTGATAGCTATTAAACGGGTTTAGGGTCTCCCCATAGCAAGGAATTTTATAGGGATAGCTTTCGTTTGCCACACTTCGAATTACACCCGATGCTTTCATAGCGGTAGGTTTCGGGATTTTATACGCTATATTATCTAAAACATGTCAATTACAAAAGAGAAGAAGCAAGAATTAGCCGTGAAGTTTGGCTCGAATGCACAAGATACGGGTCGTACTGAAGTGCAGATCGCCATTCTAACCGAGCGCATCAATACGCTCACCCCACATTTTCAGGCGAATAAAAAAGACCATCATTCAAGACTCGGACTCTTGAAAATGGTCGGAAAGCGCCGCTCATTGCTTGATTATCTTGTGAAGAATGACATTGCAAGGTATCGTCAAGTGATCAAAGACCTTGAGATCCGTAAGTAACATAATTTTGGGCTGTTGCGGAATGACTGCGACAGCCCTTATTTTTTTTGTTCGTTTACATCACGAAGTAATGAAGCGTCACGAGGGGTAACCTTCTTGAATGCGATGAGACCTGCTTCCGACCGAGTCGATACTCCGCCGAAGCTCCTCAACATCACCTATTAGACCTTTCGACGCGCAGCGTACTTCGTGCTATCATCGCAGAATGATTTTTCAACTCAATAAACAATAAACACATACCGACTGTATGAAACAGTTGGATATTTCTCTATATCTATGATAAAAAAAATCGAAATCGCGCCCGGGAAAGAGCTCTCGTTCGAGCTTGGCGTGTATGCTAAGCAAGCATCAGGATCAGCAATGATCCGACTTGGTGATACGATGGTACTGACGACAGTCTGCGCCGCCGAAACATCAAAGGACGTTGACTTCTTGCCGTTGCAAGTCGAATATCGTGAACGTCAGTCTGCTGCCGGTAAGATCCCGGGTGGCTACTTCAAACGCGAAGGTCGCCCTTCGGAAAAAGAAATTCTTTCTGCTCGTATCGTTGATCGCCCGATCCGCCCAATGTTCCCAAAGAACTGGCGCTACGAAACGCAGATCGTTGCTTTTGTGATGTGCTCTGATCAACAGAACGATGCTGATGTGCTCGCAGTCTGCGGCGCATCGCTTTCACTGTTGCTTTCTGATGTACCGTTCAGCGAGCCTATCGCCGCTGTCCGTGTAGCACGTTTGAATGGTAACATTATCCTTAACCCGACATTTGAAGATCTTGCAACCGCAGATTACGAATTCATCATTGCCGGTACCAAAGATTCGATCGTGATGGTCGAAGGCGAAGGACATGAGATCAGCGAAGAAGAGTACCTCGAAGCTCTTCGCGTTGGTGCAGTTGCAGTGACAAAAATTTGTAACGGTCTCGAAGAGATCGTCCGCGAATCAGGTCTTGCAAAAACGAAGCGTGTGCTTGCCGCAGAAGCAGATCACACCGATCTTAAGAAGCGTATCGAAGCACTTGCTGCAAAAGATCTAAAGACACTTGCTTCTACAATTCTTGCGAAAGAAGAGCGTTCGGCTAAGACCAAAGCTGCGAAAGATGCAGTGAAGGAAGCATTGAAAAAAGAGCTTGGCGATGAAAAATATGCCGAGATCGAATCTGTCGTAGGACCAACACTTAAAGAGATCGAAAAGCGCGAAATGCGCGAGTTGATCCTTGCAAATGATGTTCGTCTTGACGGTCGTAACTCGAAGACGATCCGTAAGATCACGATCTCAATGGGCAACTTGCCGCGTACGCACGGCTCTTGCTTATTCACTCGTGGCGAGACACAGTCGTTGTCATCGGTGACACTCGGTTCGAAACGCGATGAACAAAACATCGAAGGTTTGTTGCCTGAGACGAAGAAGCGTTTTATGTTGCACTACAACTTCCCACCGTTCAGCGTTGGTGAAGTTGGCAGAATGACCGGAACAGGTCGTCGTGAGATCGGTCACGGAAATCTTGCAGAGCGCGCGATCAGAGAATTGCTCCCGACTGCGGCTGATTTCCCGTATGCGATCAGAATTGTCAGCGACATTCTTGAGTCGAACGGTTCGAGTTCGATGGCAACTGTTTGCGCTGGAAGCCTTGCGCTTTATGATGCCGGTGTTAAATTGAAGAAGCCAGTTGCGGGTATCGCAATGGGACTCATCAAAGAAGGAGACCGTGCCGCTGTATTGAGCGACATCCTCGGCAACGAAGATTTCCTCGGCGATATGGATTTCAAGGTTTGCGGTACCCGTGATGGTATCACTGCCTGCCAAATGGATATGAAGATCAAAGGCATTGATTTTGCATTGCTCGAGCGTGCATTACACCAAGCCAAAGAAGGCAGAATTCATATCCTCGATAAGATGAATGAAGCGCTGTCGGCTCCTCGTGAGGATCTTTCTGAATATGCGCCGCGTATGACTTCGATGAAGATTCCGGTCGAGATGATCGGGCTCATTATCGGACCTGGCGGTAAGATGATCCGTGAGATCCAAGCAACATCAGGTGTTGATGACATCACGATCGAAGACGATGGAACATTGACGATCTCGGCTACCAGTGGCACTGCTGCTGATAAGGCTCGCGAGATGGTCGAAGGACTTATTCGTATTCCTGAAGAAGGCACCGTCTATAACGCGAAAGTAACTCAGGTTCGCGAAGGACTCGGCGCTATTATGGAATTCTTGCCGAAGAAAGAAGGCTTGATGCACATTTCGGAGATCGACTATAATCGTGTCGAGACGATCGGCGACATTATCCAAGTCGGTGATGTATTCGAAGTGAAGTTGATCGCTGTTAAACCAGACGGTAAATATTCGTTGTCGCGCAAAGCGATGCTCGAAAAGCCTGAAGGATATGTCGAGCGCCCACGCCGCGAATTCAGCGGTGGTGATGATCGTCGCGGTGGCGGTGACCGTCGTGGCGGCGGAGATCGCGATCGTCGCGGTGGCGGCGGTGGTGGTTACGGCCGTCGATAAACAGTCGATAAGCAACTTTCAAAAGTTAGCATAAAAAAAGCACCTTACGAAAGTAAGGTGCTTTTTTATTTGTACTCTATTGTCTTATTGTACTATCAATTCTCTCGTGATCCTTGTCGAGCCGAGATCAAGTACTAATGTGTAACTTCCTGCACTCAATGTTTTCGGAAGCTGCCATTGATAGTTCAACGTTTGCGCGACTATTGTCCCTGTGTAGAGTGACACAGCTTTCTTTCCGAGCTTGTCATAGAGTGAAGCAGTGATATTTTTTCCGGCAAAATTCTTCAAGCCATCGAGTGTGATATTCACCATAGCTGAGGTAGGGTTTGGTGTGATCGAAAGTGAAACACCGTTTGGAAGTGGTGAGTTATGAACTCCAAGCCCTTGCACGTTTGCGCCTAAACCGATCTCTACCGAGTCTTGTGATAGGTCGTTCGAGATGACACGAATCACAGCATCTTTCAAACCATCTGATGCAGGCTTAAATCGGATGCTGATCATTTTCATTTGACCCGGATCGACGGTGAACGGTGTGACCGAAGAGGTGATCGTAAACTCATTTACATTGGGACCGGCAAGATAGACACGCTTGACTTGAAGCGGAGCGTCGCCAATGTTATTGACAAGTTGAAAGGTTGTATCGCGAGTTGCGGAGTCACTAATACTTCCAAAATCAATATTGATGTTGTCAAAACTTGCAAGTGGCTGAACGCCTTTGCCGATCAACGGTATAGCAGTATTGCCACCTGTAGCGTTGTGGAATATTTTAAGAGTTGCTGTGATATCGCCGCCATTCTTTGGAGTAAAACTTACGGTAATATTTTGTGTTGCTCCGGCAGCAATGGTCAAGGGAAATTTCGGTAAGTTCTTGAGCGAAAAATTTGTATCGACATCATCTTCGATCGAAATTCCGAATATTTTCAATGGAGTGGTACCCGGATTTTTGATGATAGCCGTCAGAAGAGAGTCTTTCTTCTCGAATATCATCAGATCGTGAAAATTAACGGTATCAAACTTTACTTGTATCTGTGCGAGTGATTGCAAACACGGCGCAACTTGAATTCTGGCTTTGAGTGTATCTTGCACTCGCGCACCAAAGGTAAATGGGCGGTTATTGCAATAGCTCATGATCGTCCCTGTCACTTGTTGTGGTGTCCATGAACAGCCGCCTTCGGCATTGACGCAATGATCGATTCCACTCGGGGGGTATGCTGCGCAATCGTGCGTGTGAAATGAGCCAACATTATGTCCGAGTTCGTGACCGGTGACTAATCTATCGATCGCCAGTGTTCCGGGTGCAGGAGAAATATTCGACACTCCATAGCCGTGACCTTTGTCGCACATCACATCAACCCAAGCAAGACCTTGCGCACCGCCGCCGCCAAGACGGCGTGAAGCAAGATGCGCCATTGTCCGAGAAATGCTTCCGTTATTTGCTGCCCAATAATTTGTAAATGAATTTAAAAGTGCATTGAGGTCGCCGCCGGTGTACGGATCTGAAGTTGTAAAAACTTTTACCGTTCCGAGTTGCATTGCC
>JBBRNY010000064.1:0-13562 GCA_038229915.1 Kapaibacterium sp. (SeqCode)
AAAGGATAAAAGGTACGCTAGGGATAACAGGCTGATCTTGCCCAAGAGTCCACATCGACGGCAAGGTTTGGCACCTCGATGTCGGTTCATCGCATCCTGGGGCTGAAGAAGGTCCCAAGGGTTTGGCTGTTCGCCAATTAAAGCGGTACGTGAACTGGGTTCAGAACGTCGTGAGACAGTTCGGTCCCTATCCTATGCGGGCGCAGGAAATTTAAGGAGCCTCGACTTTAGTACGAGAGGACCGAGTTGACCAGACCGACGGTGTGCCTGTTGTTACGCCAGTAGCATCGCAGGGTAGCCGTGTCTGGAAAGGATAAATGCTGAAAGCATCTAAGCATGAAACCTACTCCAAGATGAGATTTCCCTGAAGGATCGTAGGAGATTACTACGTTGATAGGACCAAGGTGTACGCACAGTAATGTGTTCAGCCGACGGTTACTAATAATCCGTTCGACTTCATTATATTTTTTTTCTAGCGCATTCCAGCTTGCTGGAATATGAATCAGAAAGAATTTACACTTACAACTTTTATAGTATTGATGTCAGTTGTTGCTAATCGCAACGCCTTACTGCCGCATTACTATAGTGTTTGGTAAGAGAGCCAGCATTTACGATAATAACTCGTGTGAACCAATTCGATATTTGGTACTTACACTACTGTCATTTCGCCGCACCGCCGCTTCAAAGAGCCTACAGCTTTGAAAATTTAACAAAGCCAAAAGTTTTCTTTTGGCGACTATATCCGAGGGGATACACCTCTTCCCATTCCGAACAGAGCAGTTAAGCCCTCGTGAGCCGATGATACTTCACCAGTCAGGTGCGGGAAAGTAGGTCGTCGCCAGGGATCGTATATATAACCCGCTAACGCTCTGCGTTAGCGGGTTTTTTTATGTTTAGCCAAATTTTAATTCCAAATATGAGGTATCTGTAGTCGTAAAGACTATGGAACTTCCTGCCCCCCCCCCCCGCGTTCCAACATTTGTATTGATAGTTATCACAAAACACATCTACTTTCCAATCATGAAAAAAAGAGACGTACCATTTTTGATTGTTGCTTTACTTTGCAGCTCATTCATCTCTTCGGTGTGCTACGGACAGTTTGGCTTGCCGAAAGTTTCAAGTACCAAGAACATCACTGTCCATCTCCGCGATATTGATCCGCTTTTCGTTGACTTCGAGGGTAAGTCCGACTTTGACGGAATTCTTGATAGCATCAGCTACATTGAGACGGGAAAGGGAAACTATGACGAAGTTTTTAAGGACGTGGCGTTACTGTCGGCAACCACTACTCAAATCAGCTATGCCCTTAAACAGATTCAAGACGCGCCGGAGCGGTTCCTGAATAAGAAAGACCGGATGGAGGATAGAGCTTTTGGCTTTCTTGAGTCGGTGAATGCGATGACACTGTTGTCGCCTTCAGCAGCCATTGAGGCAGTTAGCAATGCGACACAGGCATACCAAAAGCTTTCGAAAGCTGGTGCCAGTATGGGCTTGGAACCACGGTTTGCTTACACTGTAATACTATATTCGATCAAGTTTATCCCAAGCGTACGTGAGCGCGTTAAATCTGTCACTACTGCACTTGCCAGTTTGAAAATTAAGGACGATTTCTCTGGCGCTGATGCGACGAACGTTCCAAAGGTCACCTCCTCGGTCTCAAACTCGCAATCGAAAGCTACCGCATCCCTCGATGGTACGAAGGATATTGTCCAGCGCTTAACAGCGGTGCTGAAACAAATGAACGGTGGTCAAACAGCAGTACCTGCTAAAGGGAACAAGCAAGAGACGAAAAAGAAAAAATAATAATCTAAATAATAGTAATATCGTAGCCAATTGTTGTTAATCCCCAATATGACGCTAAGTTCCGTTGTGCTGCTTTGTGGGTTGTGTATTGGTACAGTGCCATCCGCCTATGCGCAATCGAATTCTTCGATTGTTGTCAATGATAGAGTCTCAGCGAACTACTCGAGAAGGTCGTTGACGCTGGTGCCCTTGACCGGTAATTCGCAACAATCGCTGTATGCATCGCTTCGGGACGCAGTCGTGGGTTCATCCACAGAAGCCCGCTTCGATTTCATTAGTTGCTCGGAGAATGCACTAACTGCGGCGCAAAATAGTTATCAAAGTGAGAAGGGCTTTTGGAACGAAACTTCTCTCGGCGACTTATTGTCACGCTATATTTTGCCGGAAGTTGAGGAAGTTGTAAACAACGACGATACCATTCGTTCCAGAGTAGGACGTAACCTTCATGAAGAAGAAACAACGGCAGCCGCGAACTTACATTTAAACCTCTCGAAAGATGCAGTTATGGGAATCCTATCTCATAGCTATATTGGTGCTCTGAGACTCGATACAATCGTGGTTTCCAATGAAGGGAAAAATGATATTTCCATCACCGCCAAAGCGCGTATTAGTTGGTATCGCTTAAATTTTGATGAAGGTGGAGAACATCCAACCCTTCTGTTTGTCGGAGAGAAGAAGATTACTTCGACGGCAGACGGCAAGATCACCGAACGGGCACAGCTGGCTCTGCAAGCTATTTCAAAGATTCCATTTAAAGCGATAGAGGCCACAAAGGGAATGAATGAGTTCCGGCCAACCGGACAGATTGCTTCAGTAGCAGATGGCATCCTTGTTACTCTGGGTACCCGCGAAGATATGTCTCTCGATGATGGTCTCGATGTCTACGAGAACACGTTAGTCAAGGGCAAGCCCATTCAGAAATATGTAGGCTTTGTTCGCATAGACCGTGTTGGAGACAACAATAGCCGAATGAATGCGAAGAGTAGAGTGTATTCGATCATTAGTGGGGACTTTGAACGCTACCAAACTGTCGCGGAACGACGTCGATTTTTCGACCTTCGCATTCGACCAGGCTTCGAACGCATCATGATTCCCAAGCACGCCGCACTTGATCTTCTCGAAAGTGATGGTCAGCAGGTTGCTACAGTGGAACTGTCAGCGTTGGTGAACTTGGCAAGGTGGGTTGGTATCCCTCAATTTTTCGCTGTTGTTGGAGGCTCATACGGCATTCCACTCGTCCACTCTGTTGTGGACGCCCATATCTCCAATTCGCTAATCTCAGGCAGTTTGGGTGTAATGAAAAAGTTTTGGCTCTCGCGCTTCAATGTCCAGATCGAGGTCGCCGGACTTTACGAGCGCTACGCGATGGCAGCCACACAAACAGGTGCTGACGCCTCACTCACATTCTCGACCATAGGTGCCCGTGCTAGTGTCGGGTTAGAGTTTGCGATAACTCCAGACCTTCTCATCGGAGCCTCAGCACATTACAAACTTTTGTCGCCACCTGTCGCTGTAACGTATAAAGATAAGGGTAACACTACTACTTACGTGCCGGGTGATGATTTGTACAAGCAATTTCAGTGGGATTCTATCAAGCTTGGAGGCATTGGTGTCTCCCTTAGTGCCAGTTACAGTTTTGCACTCTAAATATACTTAACACATGAAGATTATACAAGTCTTGGCAGTTGCAGCTATTCTTTCCACAGGATGCGGTTCGAGTAAACCAGTAACCGTTTACCCCGTATCCGGTGAGGTCCAGTTCAAAGAAAGCGTCCGTAGTGGGGCAGAGGTGCGCTATCGAGCGTTCGGGATCGGGGAGAATAACCAACGGGCTGTGATCGATGCTTACAAAGCGTCGCTCTATACGACTCTTTTCACTGGCTCACCTGACATGCCAGCTCTTGTCCGATCAATACAGGAAAGAACGTCGCATCAAACATTCTTCGATGCGCTGTTCTCTCAAGAGTCACAGTGGCGCCAATTCATCGGATCTTCTGACGAAGGAGCGATAGACGCTGATAGCCGTTTTGTCCTCGAGAATGGTGATGTGAAATTGGCAGTGATGGTTACTATTCGCAGAGACATGATCCGCCGATATATGGAAGATGCCAAGGTGATTCAGCCAATGCAATATGGACGTTAAGATACTACAGACATATCGACTTATGAAACACCTAAACCTTTATGTAGCCATTGTGCTGATGGTAGTAACGACCGCTCATACAGCCAAGAGCCAATCGTCATCTCAGCAATTGACCCAACCCACAATTATAGCGATGCCGCGTGTACCTCAGGGTACGGATCCGAGATCATTTCTCGAAACCGACAAACTGGCTCGTTTTGGTGAGTCTGCTATCAAAAAAGCACTCGCAAAAAGACAACTTGAATTGAAGGACCTTAAAACTACGCTACAAAATATAGACCGCTTGCGCGCCAAGAGTGATGCCTTCCGAAACGACCCCACTGCGATTCTGGCTTCGACGGGTGCGGACATTTACTTCCAGTTTGACTGTTCGATCCTGCCGAGCGGAAGGTTCAAGAAAGGTGTGGTAACGATCAGCGTGATGGAGGCAGTTACCGCCCTTCAACTTGGAAGCTCAACCGGAAGGTCACAGGAAATGATGACCGAGGATGAGGGTGCGCTTATTGAGATGGCCGTCGATAATTGTATCGAGGAAGTAATTGCGCAGGTTCAGGACTACTGGAGACTGGTCCCAACAAAAGGAAAGCCGATCACTGTCTTGATATCCAGCAAGAATAAGAGCTTAAACGAACAGGCAAATGGCAAATCCATTAACCGGCATATTAAGGACATCTTCAAGCAAAATGCAGTGTCCTACCGTCTTGATAACGGAACTGAAATGAGTGAGCTTCTATCGCCTGTCTATGTAAACGTGGAAAAATATAATGATGTCACGGACTTCCGTGATCTTCTCGAAGATTTGTTCACGAAGCTTGGTCTCAACGTCAAAGTCACAAGTGAGGGAAAATCAATAGAACTGGAGATTCAATGAGTAATGCACACGGCATCCGGAAAATTCGAGCAAGATTCTTAATGGTTGGTTTGCTCCAGGGATTCGCCATCCTGTTTGCTCTGCATCTCAATCAAGACAACGCTCATGCTCAGATGATGGCAGGATTCTATGTAGAAGAGTCGGAGAATCTTACGCCCGACGGTCTTCAGTTACTTGAAGACAAACTTAAGACTAGTATTACAGCTGCGGGATATACTGCCTATCAAGGCTACTTCCCGATCGCAATCATTGCCCATTACAATGAGATCGAGATAATTCCCTCAGAGGGAATTAGAACAACCTACCAAGTTATTGGCAATATCTCCTTACATATCGTTGCGGGGAGTGGGGTTGGTAGCCTTGGTTCAGTAGAGGCGGAGGTATCTGGGACAGGTGTGAACAAGGAGACAGCGATTCGGACGGCGTTCCGATCGATAGCAATTCCCAAACAGAGCATCGCCGCAATGTTTG
The DNA here is from genome assembly GCA_038229915.1 of Kapaibacterium sp. (SeqCode). Taxonomy (GTDB): domain Bacteria; phylum Bacteroidota; class Ignavibacteria; order Palsa-1295; family Palsa-1295; genus JAFDZW01. The sequence continues at coordinate 5,289 of JBBRNY010000064.1, forward strand.
AATCTGCAAAAAAGGAGTACCCCAAAATACTTGAGAACTGGTCTGCGACTCAGTTTCAGGCTGCTATGTCAGCGTATCGCAAGCGCAATTTTGTCACGTCAATTGGGTTGGCTGCGGCAATTCCTCCTGATGCACCCCAATATGAGAAAGCGCAAAACTTAATGGAGACGGCGGCTAAAGATGCGTATGCAGAAACTGAGCGTGATCGTAAAGAGGCATTAAGACGAGAACAGCGAGACTTTGAAGCTGATCAAGAACAATCTCAGGATTTCCATCAGACATTACGCGAGGCGCTGAAGGCATACGCTGCCTCTGCGGATGCTAGCCATGCACGTGCGGATGCTCGCCAAAGCTATATTGAAAGTCTGAGCCTAAAAACACCACAAAAATAAGGCCGTCGAGTGGATACACCTCTTCCCATTCCGAACAGAGCAGTTAAGCCCTTGTGAACCTATGTTAATTAGACGCTCAGATGCCGGAAATTTGTGCAGTCGTATAAATGGCGTTTCGTCGGTGAAAGTTCTTGAGATGGTGTCGTAGAGATGCAATAATACCAAACTCCCCACTAAACGATTGTGCTTATATTTTGTTGAATCAGCATACTGGAATCCCATCTTCCTGTTTATTAATTCTTGTCCATCATTTCACATTTTTAGAAAATACTATTATGCTTTGGAGAGGTCAGCGCGAAAGCAGCAATGTTGAAGATCGCCGCAGTTTAGGCGGCATGGGTGGCAAGATCGCCGGTGGCGGTATCGGAACCGTCATACTATTTGTCATTGTCTCATTTATTTCCGGGCAGAATCCTCTTGAACTTCTGAGTCTGCAAAGCTCGGAGCCTCAGGTACAAACACAATCACAGACAAGGGCTGAAGATGATGCGGCTTCGTTCGTGAAAGTCGTACTCGCCGATTGCGAAGATGTCTGGACTGCGCGATTCGCAAAAATGGGAAGTGATTTCCGCGCTCCTCATCTTGTGCTTTTTCGAAGTGCGACGCAGTCTGCCTGCGGTCATGCAAGTTCTTCATCGGGTCCTTTCTATTGTTCGGAAGATGAAAGAATTTATATCGATCTTTCTTTCTATGATGATCTTCATAATAAGCTCGGCGCTCCGGGAGATTTTGCGATGGCGTATGTCATTGCCCACGAGTTCGGTCACCACATTCAAAATTTATTGGGCACAATAAAAAAGGTGCATAATCTGAGTTCGCGTGCCGGCGAATCACAGGCAAACAGCTTGTCGGTTCGCTTAGAGTTGCAAGCCGATTTTTATGCAGGTGTGTGGGCGAATCATGCCCAAGAGATGAAAAAAATATTAGAGCCTGGCGATATTGACGAAGCTCTGAATGCCGCAAGTGCAGTCGGCGATGACAGACTTCAACGCCGCTCTCAAGGCTACGTTGTGCCAGATGCCTTTACTCATGGTACTTCCGAGCAACGTGTACGATGGTTCAAAAAAGGATTCGACACTGGCAATATTAATCAAGGAGACACTTTTATCGGAAATTTATAAGGATAGCACATCCTCCAAAAAAATATCGTTTTATCCAAAAAGTATTCCGATACTGTGTTTTACGCAAGCCAAAACCCCAAGATTAAGCAAGCTTTTATTACCCGTTCTCGTATGCAGATAGCAGGTTTTTGTTCAGGTTTAGCCTCAGAAACATTCCTCCTGAATTCGTGTTGATATTTACTGTGATGCTATATCCACCAGAGAATCAGCACCTAGTATGATGAGTACAACGCTAAATTCAGTGCAGAAATATTTTTCTCAATCCCACTGGCATATTATTTTAAAAGCCTCTTGGTTTGGAATCATTGCTTTGCTATTTTTAGTACCTTCATATACATACTCACAGCCTGCAAAGCAGTGGCAAAAATTATTTGGTGGCACAGATGGTGAGTTTGGATATTCGATCACTCAAACCCATGATGGAGGTTTTGTAATAACGGGTTCTACAACGTCCGATGACGGGGATTTCGGGGTAAATTATGGCTCTCATGGCACCCATGGCGGTGAAGATTTTGGTGTTATTAAAATGGATAGCCTTGGTTCGGTTCTATGGAGTCGCGAACTTGGTGGCTTAAGTCCAGATGTCCCTGAGTGTGTAATAGAAACCTTTGATGGTTGCATCTTAGTAACAGGAATCGCCAGGTCCTCGGATGGCGACGTTATTGGATTAAAAGGGCAAGGTGGTATGTGGGTAGTGAAACTTGATAGTATTGGGAATATTCTTTGGTCGAAAACCTATGGAGGAAGCAAATACGATTATGGAATAAAAGCTATCCAAACTATCGATACCGGTTTCGTCTTAATTGGGTGGTGCTATTCAAGTAATGGTGATATAGGAAGCAATAATGGCGGTACAGATGCCTGTGTATTCAAATTGAGTTCAAGGGGAGATATAGTTTGGAGAAAAGTACTTGGGGGCACAGGCGATGATGTTCCGACCGATGTCATTCAAACTTCTGATGCTGGGTTTGCAATTTGTGGATGGACTTCAAATCAACTAGGACAGATTGTCACAAAATTTAGTTTTGATACTTCCGACTTTTGGTTAGTGAAGCTTGATCATGATGGTGAGACCGAATGGGTGCATACTTATGGTGGGTCAGGGATTGACCAGGCTGAATCGCTTCTACAAATGCAGGATGGTGGCTACACCATTGTGGGATTCACCAACTCCTCAGATGGTGATGTTATAGGGTATCATCCAAACTCGGTTATAGGTTCAGACTACGACGAATGGGTGGTAAGAACAGATATTGCAGGTTCTATAATATGGCAAAAGACTCTGGGGGGTTCGGGTAGCGATCAGGGAGGGTCGATAGCCCCATGTATCGATGGGGGGGTACTGATATCAGGTCATACAAGTTCATTTGATGGAGATGTTGGATCGCATATTGGTAATATTAATCGGGGTTGTGGTTGGTTGACAAAGATCTCAGATGCAGGTGTCTTAGAGTGGCAGAAAACATTAGGGGGCATCAATTGGGATGTGATTTCACAGATAGCTCTTACAGCGGATGGGGGGCATATTCTTTGCGGTCATAGTGCCAATGGTGATAGTGACCTTCTTGCAAGCAAAGGAATGATTGATTTTTGGGTTGTGAAGTTAGCACCGGATTCAGTCGGGGCGTTCCTTCTGACGATGGCGATTGATTCTGACCTCGTCATAAAAAATTATGATCAGGCACAACGAGCATATACAGTTCGAGCGATCGGTGGACCGATCTTAATTGATTCATTTGCTTTTGCGGGCTCATCTGGTTCAGCATTTAAATGTATCAACCCGATTACCATACCAAAACTATTACAACAAGGCCAGGAGTATAGGCTTCTTGTAAATTATGACCCTTTGCTTTACAATGGTGACACCGCAGTAGTTATACTACGATCAAAACAAGTAGATCTCAACCGTACATTTGTTTTGCGTGGAAATAATCCTTCAAATCTAAGACCTTCGGTCACATTTAATATCCTTGAAGCAAACAGTGGGGCGACAGAGTATCAGGCAACACGTGGTACTGATGTTTCGATAGCGCTTACTCATAAAGGTGCATTTCCTAAAAACGTAATTTTGAAGGATGTTCACGCAGTACTTACATTCGATTCAAATTCACTTTCTTGCACCTCGATCAATCCCTCAGCTGGGTGGAATATCCGTAACTCTAAAATCGTCGGAAATTCCGTAAGTGTAACCACAAGCTATCATGGACCTGAATCATTTAAGGACTCGTCAATTTTTACTGTTGTCTTTTCTTCATACCTCTCTCGTGAGGACACATCATTAATTAAACTTGATACAGCTATTCTAAACGGGAGTGATCAGCATTCAATAAGAGAATTTATTCCTCTTATATCAGAAACGCCTGTATCGATTGAATTTCTGTATGGCTGTGGTGACTCCTTGCTTCAAAATTTGCTCAGTTGGAAAAGCCCTATTTCTAATTATAGTGTAGAGTCGCCAAATCCCTTTACTGGGGGTTTGAGTAATGAGTCTATGTACTCCATAAAACTCAAACTGAACCAGTTGAGTCATATACGTATAAGGGCTTATACAATTGTTGGTCAATTCATATCCTCAATTACTGATGATGTTTTGCAGCCTGGAGAATACAATTGGAAATATTCAAGTGTAGGGGCTTCATCTACTACCTATCTTTTTCAGCTTCTTTATGATGGCGGTGAAATAGTACGAGTGTGCCCAACAATACGATGAATCAGTGTTGGGTATGATTCTATTATACTCGAATCATCCTAACATCACGCAGCGCATCAATTGATGATATCTGATTGATGATGTTGGGTGTGACTTCTTCGTCGGTTCTAATGATCGTAACGGCATCACTACTATTTATTCTTCTGCCGTTGGTGAGTCCCGCGATGTTGATATTCGCATCACCTAAGATCGTGGCCACACGACCCAAGATACCCGGCGTATCAGTATTAAAAAATAGCAAGAAATTTCCGGATGGTTCGGTATCAACACGATACCCATCGATCTCAACAATACGCGGCTCTGAGCTTGTAGTAAGTGTGCCGGCTATTGTATGTGTTGCCGTACCGGTGCGTGTTTCCAAACGAATGAGTGAGGCATATTCACTCGTTGTCGTAGTCCGTTCTTCGCTTACGACAATGCCTCGTTCTTTCGCAAAGATCGATGCATTCACATAGTTGACTGCTTCGCCAAGTGCGGGTTTCAGTGCTGAGGCAAGTGCCGCAAGGGTTAGCGCTTGTGTCTTTCGTTCTGCGCATTCACCTGAATAGATAATATGCAACGTATCAAATCCGGTACTATGATACTGTGCAATGAATGCACCAAGCTTTTCGGCAAGTACAAAATATGGCTGTAACCGCTTCCACTCCGATGGATCAATAGCAGGGATGTTCACTGCGTTTGAAATGACTCTTCCTTTGAGCGCATCGATTACTTGATGTGCAAGTGCTATCGCGACATTCTCCTGCGCTTCTTCGGTGCTCGCGCCAAGATGTGGTGTGACGATCACTTGTGGCAGACCGATCAGTATGTTATCCGGTGAGGGCGGTTCGCTTTCGAAGACATCAAGTGCAACGCCGGCTATGTGCCCACTTTGAATTGCATCGGCGAGTGCGGCTTCATCGTAAAGCCCACCACGAGCAACATTTATAAATCGTACACCTTTTTTTGTCAGCGCAATTTCTCTTGTGCTGATGAGTGCCGCAGTATCTTTTGTTTTTGGTGCGTGTACGGTGATGAAATCACTTGAAGAAAGCAAACTATCAAGATCGCTGAGCTCAGCACCCAGTTCAACTGCGCGGGCTTCTGATGCAAATGGATCGAACGCAACGATCTTCATTCCAAATGCTCGTGCACGTTTGGCTACTTCACCTCCTATTCGACCTAACCCGATCACACCCAATTGTTTGCCGAGCAACTCGACACCCATAAACTTACTGCGCTCCCATTTACCTGCTTTCATTGAGCTGTGTGCTTGCGGGATGTTGCGCGCCAGTGCTAATAGCATTGCCATCGTATGCTCGGCGGCAGAGATCGTATTGCCGTCGGGTGTATTCATCACAATGATGCCTGCCCTTGAAGCGGCAACAACATCAACATTGTCAATGCCAACACCTGCACGACCGATCAGCTTCAATCGCTTTGCTTTTGCGATGATCTCGGCCGTGACTTTCGTTTCACTGCGAACGATCAACGCATCAAAGTCGCCGATACGCATTGATAGTTCTTCTGGCGAAAGACCTGTGGCAACGGTTACTTCGAGATCGGGATCTGATTCAAATATTGCGCGACCTTGCTCGCTAAACTTCTCACTGATAAGAATAGTATATTTCATATTACGAAGTAAGAAAAATATTCTGTGCCGCGGCTACACCATTTCCGAACTGTATTTTCACATCGAGACTCGAAAGAACAACCTCAAGAGCTGCGATCGTTGCGAGCACATCTGTTCGATCGCAATAGCCCATGTGTCCGATCCTAAATATTTTTCCTTTGAGTTTGCCTTGTCCTCCGACAATGGAAATGCCCCAATCCTGTCGAAGTTTTTTTACGATCACTCCGCTATCGATTCCTTCGGGCGAGTACACCGATGTCACACCGGGATTTGGTGACGACTTATCAGCAAAGAGCGAAAGCCCCATTGCTGTGACGGCAGTGCGCGTAGCAAGAGCGAGCAGTTCGTGACGCTTCCAAATCGCTTCGATTCCTTCGGCTTCGATCAATCGAAGTGAAGCTTGCAACTGACACACCAGTGAGACGCTTGGTGTCCATGGTGTATCGGGAAGTTTGTCTTCCGTGAGTTTGGCTTTTGCTTGTCGCAACGAGAAATAAAAACTCGGTGCGGCTTTTGTATCAACTTGTTTCCAAGCTCTATCATTGAGAGAAATAAATGCAATGCCTGGCGGTATCATCAATCCCTTTTGTGAACCTGAAACCACGACATCAATGCCCCAATCATCCATCCGAAGTTCACCGACCGCTAAACCACTCACGGCATCAACGGCTAACAAAATATTAGAACTACGAGTAAGTTCTGCGATAGCTTGTATCGGATGTTGCACACCTGTTGATGTTTCCGAAAGGGTTGCGCAAAGCAGCGCGGCATTTGGCACTGCGAGCAACGCCTCTGCAACAGCACTCGGCTCGACAGCCTTACCCCATTCGACTACAATCCGGTGCACGATCCTTCCGTGAGCCTCGGCGATTTTCGCCCATCGCTCACCAAAAACACCACCCGAAATAACGATGATCGTATCACCGACGACCGTGAGATTGGTGATCGCCGCTTCGAGACCACCGGTGCCACTTGCGGCAAGCATCAAGACAGGGTGCGTCGTACAAAACACTGTTCGCATCTTGTCGGAGACCTCGGCAAAGATGGCGCGAAACTCTTCGGTGCGATGATGCAAGATCGGTTGTGCGGCTGCGGCAAGAACCGTCGGAGGAATCTCCGTTGGTCCCGGCGCCATAATGCGGGCTTTAGTGAGCATACCTTGATAACACAACCACAACCTCTTTACTCACAAGAAGTATATTGCCACCAGTAGCTCCGACTTCAGTCGGAGCAAATTGTTGTGAACCGACTAAAGTCAGTTCTACTGAATTCAAAAAGCAATAGCGCCACGCACTCACGACATCGCCTCATCAACCTTATCCATCCTGCCTTTAGCACTATCTCTTTTGCCTGAAACCGGAACGGCTTTCGAGGCTTTTGCAAGACCGAAGCGCGGCATATTATTGTAGATACATTCGTAGTTGCCGTCCGCAATTTTATATGTCTCGTGCCAAATACCGACATCGCCATTACTGCCGACACTTTTATTAAACTTCACCCATTCAGGGTAATGCTCTTTGTCAGTATTACGAGCATAAGCTTCGAGATGCTCGAACGACCTCCAATATTGGACGATCGTCGTGAAGCTTTGCTGAAAACCTAAGCAGCCGATCTCTTTTTTTATCGAGATCTCCTTGAGCATCTTCGGCATTGCCACCACGACCGGCAGCCACTTATGGATCTTCCACCAACTGTTGACACGCATCCCGATCAGAAAAACAACGAAGTCGCCTTCAAGCTCTGCGGTCATTCGTTTATTAATAATGTTTGCCATAGTAATATGATAGTTGTGAAAAAGAATATAACCAATGAACACTAAAAATTGAGCCGATGTTTATTTTCACCCCTGTCATCCTGAGCCCAACGAAGGATCTCAAGTTTCAGATTTTACACAACCTGAAGTTTTGCTACACATTCAAGTTAAGATTCTTCGCTCGCCGCTCAGAATGACACGCTTGAAAAGCTCTGCATCCCGAGTCGCATAGCGACGGCAACTACATAGCCCACCATTTCAATGGTGGGCGGATTTTCATCCCTGTCATCCTGAGCCCAACGAAGGATCTTAACTTTCAGATTTTACGAAACCTGAAGTTTGCATCACCCTTCAAGTTAAGATTCTTCGCTCGCCGCTCAGAATGACATTCTGCATCAGAGTCGCATAGCGACGGCAACTACATAGCCCACCATTTCAATGGTGGGCGGACTTTCAGATTTTACAAAACCTGAAGTTTGCTACACACTTCAATTTCAGATTCTTCGCTCGTCGCTCAGAATGACATCTTCAGAAGTTTTCGCTCCCCACATCACCTCCAACTCCTTCACATACACCTGACAAAACCTCCACTTCTTAAACTCTTTTTTCTCGTACATTTCTCGCACACGCTTCTCGAACTCTTGTATTTCTAACAGCTTATCGCCAGCTAAAACCGAGAACCTTGT
>JBBRNY010000065.1:0-13459 GCA_038229915.1 Kapaibacterium sp. (SeqCode)
AGTTCGAGGCAAGTATCGTGAGGTCGCTTGATTCAAAAGCTCTGATGCACGGATAGGGTTATTTTTCTAAGAATCTTGCAATGCCCTTTTGGCAGTCTTCTGTCCCACGAGCAAGCGCATTCATTGATGCGGCATATTCAAGTGCGGCTTCCATACCCATCCCGGAGATCGTAGAGAGTAATCGTTTGGTTAGAGCCACTGCCGACGGAGAATTCTTTGCTACGGTCATCGCATAACTTTTCACTGTCCCCTCAAGCTCTGGGCAAGAAACAACGGCATTGACCATCCCAAGTGAATAGGCTTCTTCAGCAGTGATCTTTCTTGCTGAGAGTAAGAGTTCACGAGCATGTTGTTCACCGATCTTACGGGTTAAGAACACCGACACCAATGCAGGGATAAAGCCGATGAGCGTTTCGGTATAACCAAACTGCGAATCATCACTGGCAAAGACGACATCGCACACGTTTGCCAGGCCACAGCCTCCGGCAAGTGCAGCACCGTGTACTTGGGCGATCGCTATTTTTGGAAACGTATAAATTTTCCAAAAGAGATCACGAAGATTTCTTGAATCAGCAAGATTTTCTTCGGCTCCGAAGGTTGAGAGTTTCTGAATATACTCGAGATCAGCTCCGGCACAAAATGTATTTCCTTCGCCGGTAAGAATAACGACACGAACATCCTCGTCACGAGAAGCTTCGTCAAATGCTGATGAAATTTCTGCGATCATCTCGGGCGAAAGCGCATTGCGCTTTTCTGGACGTGCCAGTGTGATCGTAAAGATCGGATGCTCGAGCTGGGTCTTGATGAGTTGGTAGGATGTCATCGTGTACAAATTAATTATTCTTAGAAATCTGTCGCTTTAACTCGGCTGAAAATTATTGATCTCTTCGAGAAGCACTTCCACAATTTCAGATTCTTTGATCTTCCTGACTACTTCACCCTTGCGATAGAGAATACCGACTCCACCACCAGCGGCAATGCCGATGTCGGCTTCAGCGGCTTCGCCCGGACCGTTTACGACACAACCTAAGATCGCAACCTTCACTGGCTTCTTGATATGTGCTGTTGCTTGTTCAAGTTCTTCGCAGACTTTGAAGAGGTCTATCTCGAGACGGCCACAGGTCGGGCAAGCGATGATCTCGACATTCCGGCTTGCAAGCGAAAGAGAGCGCAGTATCTCTTTGCCGACTTCGACTTCCCTTTCAGGTTCGTCGGTCAATGAGACGCGAATCGTATCCCCTATACCTTCGGCAAGCAATGTGCCTATACCGACAGATGATTTGATCGTGCCAACTCTGATGGTCCCTGCTTCAGTTACCCCAAGATGCAACGGATAGTCAGTGCGCTCGGAGATAAGACGATATGCTGCGATCATCAACCGTACATCAGTTGACTTCACGCTGATGATGACATCACTAAACCCAAAATCTTCGCAGATCTCGACGTGTCGCATTGCTGATTCGAATAACGCTTCAGCGGTCGGATAGCCATGCTTTTCAAGAATATCTTTTTCGAGTGAACCGGAGTTCACGCCAATTCGAATAGGGGTGTTACGCTCCTTTGCCATACCAAGCACTTTATGAATGCGTTCGAGCGAACCGATATTCCCCGGATTCAAGCGCACCTTCGCAACCCCTGCTTCGAGTGCTTTGATAGCGAACACATGGTTGATATGAATGTCAGCGACGATAGGCATCTTCGTGCCCTTGACGATCTCTTTGATACCTTCAGCGGCATCCCAATCATTCACAGTAACACGAACAATGTCCACGCCTGCTTCTTCGCAACGGCGTATCTGTTCGAGCGTGCCTTTGACATCACCCGTCTTGGTCTTGGTCATCGTCTGCACCGAGATCGGTGCACCACCGCCGACTGGTACATCGCCTACCATCACTCGTCTGGAAGGACGGCGATTGTTCTTGAAGCTGTCGAGACCTGTTCCGGTGCTGATTATTGGTAATGAGAGATCCATTTGATTATTTATTTAGATTCGTTCGATTTCCGTGATGCTTCGGTTAAGATATCACGTTCTTCGTTTGATAAATTCGCATACCCAACTAAGGCGATCTTATCTAAGATACGATCAATATCTTCTTGGGTGATCACTCGTGTCGCCTTCGTTGATGAGCCATAAGAACTGCTTGAACTGATGTCGTGATACTCTGCGTCGATCGTATCGTCGTTACCACCCTCAAACCTCCTCGAAGTTGAACTCGTTCTTGGCGGCTGCCATTGTGACTCGTTATCTTTGCGTTGGCGCTTGAACGGATTGGTACCTCTGCCTTCGATCAAAAGATACGTAATACCAACAACTGCCCCACCAAGATGAGCCAGATGCCCAACATTATCGTTAGCATTCACCGAAAATACTTCAAACATGATAAAAAGCAATACTGCATACTTCGCTTTCAGTGGGACGAAGAAAAATACGAGTAGCATTTGATCGGGGAACATCAATCCGAATGCAGCGAGAAGCCCGAAGATCGCGCCAGATGCACCGATCAGCGGACCGACAGCACCCGAAACCATCGGTGAGATCAACGTATGGGCAAGTCCACCGCCAAGACCACAGATAAAGTAATAGATCAAAAACTTCTTCGAACCCCAAGTCGTCTCGAGTGTGGGGCCAAAAATAACGAGTGCAAGCATATTGAAAAATATATGCGAGAACCCGCCATGAAGGAACATATAGGTGACAAACTGCCACGGGAAAAAATTATCACTGCCCGGTGGAAAGAGATAGAGGTAGTGTTGTATGTATGCCGCGAGCGGAACATTGCCGATGCGCAAACTCCCAAATAACATCTCGAAGAGAAACACTCCGATATTTACATAGAGAAGTATTTTGGTGATAGGAGCACTCGAGAGCATCGAACTGAGAAATCCACCACCACCACGTCCGTAAGAACGGTTAAAATAGCTCATTAATAAATTGTTATGGGTATGTATCAGTAATACCCGTTGAAACGTATCTACTCCGAACAGGCTTGCGATTTGCTCTGTTCCATCGAAGATACTAAAAGCTATACGTTCTCTTCAATAGCACGGTTTCATACATAGTTTGTAGGGGTATGCCGCTGGCATGCCCGATTCGAGATTTGCACAATATCTCAAGTCTCTCATCCTGAGCCCAACGAAGGATTTCCTCTTGCACAATTCCGAGGTCTTGTACTGGAGGAGATTCTTCAGTCGCGGAAACCACATTCTATCGACAATCTTTCGTTTTCTCCTTCAGAATGACAGGCTTGAAGTTTTTACTAATACTTGAAGTTTGTCATCCTGAGCCCGGCGAAGGATCTTCTAACCACAAGCTTAAAAACGAAACAATTAAAAAAATATTAGAACAACAACATACTTTAACCAAACTACCAGTATCATTTGTTAGTTAGTTGAATGATGCCTAAACGCACGATATGGTTGTTGCTTTTTTCGATAGTATTGCTCCTAACAGCATGCAGTTCTGTATTCGCACAATGGAATCTCGTTGCACCCAATTTGCTTGGGAAGCAAGATTTTGGAATGGGTGCGATCACCAATAAAAGTGGTATCGTTTGGGCCGGTACTCGCGAGGTATGGATGTCCTCGGATAGCGGCATTACCTGGAGCAAACGATCTCCGGTGATCTATGCCAACGACTACATCGACGATATTAACTTCTTCGACTTTATGATCGGCATTGTCTGTACCCATAACGGAAGTGTCTATCGTACGCTCGATCAAGGTCTAACCTGGACGGAGATCCATCGTTCAGCAAGTGCATTGAGTGCTACCTTTCTCAGCACTCCCGATCACATCCTTATTGCTACCGGAGCCGGAGGAGTGATCGACGTCACACAAGATGGTGGCTTGACATGGACTGGTGCTCCGCTCGCAAATCTTGTGCCATCAGTCAGGCCACTCATTGGTGGCGGGGCTTATGCATTGGCAGGTAATGCCGCCAGAGGCATCGGATCACTATCGCTCTATAAGACATCTGATTATGGAAAAACGTGGATACCACAACCCGGTAAAATAGATTTCGATACCTGGAGCTTCGATGTAAACCCTTGCGAACCTGACAGGGTATATGTTGTCAATGAAGGTTGCAATAACTCAATGATCGATAAGCAAGCCGAGATACTCGTCTCTTCGGATGCCGGTGCAAATTGGGTCAGTACCGACAGCCATCCTATCTCACCAGGGCTGAGCAATTATTATTACTGTGGCTCACTGATGCTTAGAGGTAAGACACTCTTTGCACAAACTATTAATAATGGAGTGGCACGCTCGACCGATAAAGGGATCACTTGGAAGATCATTGGCGGACCAAGCGCGACATTCGATACACGACTTGTTACTGCCATCAATGGCAACATTGTGCTTGCAGTTGATAATAACGGTTCGATATATAAAACGACCAACAGTGGCGGCGACTCGCTGACGAATTTATCACCTTACGAAGATCTTAGTATATCTCCCTACAATCTCTTCCTTCCAGATACGCTGGCGAACTGTGATACACCCGTCGTCAGAAGCATCTTTTTTAATTCTATGCTCTGCACCCAACCGAAAATAGATACGCAATACATCATCGGCATCGACTCTGCTGATTACTCCATCGTCAAAGGCATCACCGATTCACTTTCGTCTTTTGATACAGTGCTTGTCTCGTTCCGACCACACTCGAGCGGACCACAAACTGGATATTATGTATTGGTACTCAAAGACGGCACAGAATTTATCACTCCGTTGTATGGCTACGGCAAAGGCATAACATACGTCGAGCCGTTCACTGATTATGTGCGGGTTGACACGATCGGCGGCACAGCAAACGTCCCGATACGACTCAATGGCTTTCCCGTGAGCGAGAGTGTCGAGCTCGTCGTTCATTATGACACAAGAATGCAATACACCGGCTCATACTCGATCACCGGCACTGCGCTTGATCTTCCGGGTGAGCAATGGCTCGGCAGATCGAAGATCAGAATAACCAAAAGCGAATTACAAATAGATACCAACTCCGGCTTTGCGACATTCACGGTGTTTCCTGATGGTGAGGATTGCTTTAAGGTCTCTCTTGACTCATTAGATATTCTCAACAAAGCAGCACCATGCTTATATGCCATCGGCACCGGTATTCCGAAGTATGTCTGTCCGCCACGAGGTTGCGGCATTATGACTATTACGAACTATCTGCTCAAAGGAGTCTTTCCGCAGCTCTTTATTCAGCCGAATCCCAATCACGGTACCTTCACGATCACTTCTTCACACCCAATAGGCGAAAGCACACTAACACTCTATGATATACTCGGAGTAGCGATCAGTACTACACAGCAAACAATAACTGCAGGTGCGAACACCATATCGTTCGACCGACTTCATTCAGGCAATTATTATCTACGCATCGAAAGCGCAGGAATTCGAACTACAGTACCAGTCGTGATTATAGAATAATAGATAATGCTTCCGTCGTGTCATTCTGAAGGAGCAAACGAAAGCTTATCGATAGAATATCCTTTCAGCGACTGAAGAATCTCCTTTAGTACGAGACCTCACTCTTACCTCGAAAGAAGATCCTTCGCCGGGCTCAGGATGACAGTTTTCAAATATTAGTAAAAATTTCAAGTTTGTCATTCTGAAGGAGCAAACGAATATTCTCGTCGTGATGTCGTCTCCGCGACTGAAGAATCTCCTTTAGCACAAGACCTCGTTATTGCCTCGAAATAAGATCCTTCGCCAGGCTCAGGATGACAGCTTTTCAAGTATGAGTAAAAACTTCAAGCTTGTCATTCTGAAGGAGCAAACGAATGGCTGTCAATAAGATGTCGTTTCCGCGACTGAAGAATCTCCTCTGGTACAATATATCAAGTTTGTGCAGAAGAAGATCCTTCGTTGGGCTCAGGATGACAAGCTTGTGATATTATGCAGGACTTAGGGATTAAGACAATAAATTAATGCTCATCAACCGGAGGTTTCACGACGGTCTTTACAATAAAGATATCTATTTGTGTTCCTTCGACAACCAACTCCCCCGCTTTTGGAGCTTGTTCGTAGATCGTGCCGGGTTTGCCTTCGGTGCGTTCGGTTTCGGTTTCGTTGCCTTTGCCAAGTCGGAGATTACCGAGCCTCAGGAGAGCTTCATTGACCGATAATCCTGTAAGATCAGGCACAGCAACCTTACCGGCACGTGAACCTTGCGAGACGATGAGGTCGATCTTCTGAGTGGTGGCAACTTTGGTACCTGGGGCAGGTGTCTGCCTAAAGACTATCCCACCGGCAATGCTATCAGTAAACTCCATATCGGTTTTGCCGACATCGAGATTAGCTCGAACGAGCATAATGCGTGCATCTTTGAGATTTTTGCCGGTCAGATCAGGCATCACGACCATCTCCTTACCGCTCGAAATGATCAAATACACTTTGCGCCCTGGCTTGGTCTCATCTCCGCCTTCAGGAGTTTGACGGATGATCGTCCCTTCTTTTAATTTTTCATCGAAGCGAGTTTCGTACTTGATCGGGTCATAACCTGCTTGCGAAAGTGTTGACATAGCCACATCAACATTCATCCCAATAACTTTAGGCAAGATGCTGACCTCTCCACGGTTGACGTACCACGGAAGTAATATCTTATCCATCAACAATACAAATGCGAAGAACGATAACAATATGATGACAGCAAGCGACAGGAGCTTCCTGCGCCGTTGCGACTTGGTGGTGATCTTTGGAATGGTACTCAATCGTGTAATTATTTCACATATCTATGATTACAATAATACGAATTATTATTTCTAAGGTTGCGACTTTGTGGCTCGGGACTCGGATTGGTGAAAGTCTGCGAATACTTAAAGCTTGTCATCCTGAGCCAGGCGAAGGATCTTCTTCTACACAAACTTGAAGTCTTTTACTAACCTGAGATTCTTCAGTCGCTGTGACGGTATTTCATCGACAAGAATACGTTTGCTCCCTCAGAATGACAGGGCTGAGGCATTTACTAATACTTGAAGCGTGTCATCCTGAGCCCGACGAAGGATCTTCTTTCGACGCAATAGCGAGGTCTCGGGCAAGAGGAGATTCTTCGGTCGCGGAGACTGTATCCCATCGACAAGAATACGTTTGCTCCTTCAGAATGACAGGGTTGAGGCAGTTGCAAATATGTTTACGACACAAAAAATAAATTAATCCGTCTGTATTTCCGTTTGAGTGGTTGCAATGCCGAGCAAAGAGTCATATTTGATCTTTTTTCTGGTGATCAGTGCCGTACTGATCGCGATGCAGGTGTTCGTCTATTTTAATCTTGCGCGGGTCATCCGACGCGACTTCCCTCTTCGGGCTCGGAAGTTGCTTCGTATTGCGAAGTGGAGTTTTATTGCGATGAACCTGCCGATCGCATTCCTGTTCTTGCGCCGACAGATACATTACGAATTGGCATTGCTGACAAAGCTGATGTTATTTCCATTCACGGTATGGCAAGCATTGATCATCGTCTGGACGCTCATTCTGATTCCGGTAGCGATATATCATTTGCTGATAAAGCTCGTTCGTAACCGAGACGGGCATATCAACGTACAGGTTAAATGACACAAACATGTCATTCTGAGGGAGCAAACGTATTTTTGTCGATGAGAAGTCATTCCAGCGACCGAAGAATCTCTGGTTAGTACAAGACATCAAGATTGTGCTGTGCTCAGTATGAGATCCTTCGCCGGGCTCAGGATGACAATCTTCAAGTATGTACAAATACTTCTGCATTGTCATTCTGAAGGAGCAGACCGTATTCTTGTCAATGGAATGTCATTCCCGCGACTGAAGAATCTCAGGTTAGTACAAGACGCCAGGCTTATCGTTAATTTTACCATACAACGTTTAAATACTGAATGACCGAAATTCAAGAGCAGAGCCAAGCGCAGGACCGATCGCCAATTCTTTCACGGCGACGGTTTCTCTATAGTAGTATCGTTGGTGTCAGCGCGGTCGCGGTTGCGGGTTGCGTTGGTGGTATTGCTTCGAGAAATAATATCGAGGTTTCTCGTATCACTCTTGCTATCCCAAACCTTCCGCCAGAGTTTAAGAACACGACGATCACGCTTGCTTGTGATATTCATTCAAGCCCGTATATGACGCTTGGTGATATGAAGAATATTATGAAGATCATCAACGACCTTCATTCTGATATTATTCTCTTGCCTGGTGATTTTGTCACCAGTCATCTTAACGAACTGCCTCCGGTGGTCGAAGCGCTTTCCGAACTTCGTGCTCCGATGGGTGTCTTTGCCACGACCGGCAATCACGAGTACTACGTCGGCGCTGATCAGGTGAGCGAAGGTATTACCAGTGCGGGCATACTGATGCTTCGCAATGATAATTTTGTGCTCCATCGTAATGGTGCAAAGCTCTATATTCTCGGTGTTGATGATATGGATGCTGAAGATGTCGTGCAATATGTCGATGGCAAATCTGCACCGCATATCGAAGCAACATTCAAAAACGTCCCTTCGAATGCTGCGACCATCCTCATGAACCACAAACCTTACCGCTTCGAAGACTATACGAAAACGAATGTTGGTCTAATGCTCTCGGGGCATACACACGGTGGTCAGATCGTACTGGCAAGATTCGGCAAAACAGTGATCTGCCCAAGTGCATTCGCTTCAAAGTATATTGAAGGTCTCTATACCGACCCCGCTAACATCAGCAAGACACAAATGTATGTCAGTCGCGGTCTCGGAACCGTCGCCCTTCCAATGCGCCTAAACTGCCCACCGGAGATCACACAGATCACGTTGGTGTAGCGCAACCCCATTCTCTTCTCAAATCATCCCTTGTCTATCGTCCAGGCAATTCCATTAGTCATGGTTCCGACAACTTTTATCCGTATTTTTGTAACCTACTTCACATCAAACGAAACCCTCTATGAAACAGATCATCATATTTCTTCTCTGCGTATTCGCTATGCCGATCGCAGTCTTTGCACAATCAGGGCTTGATCCGTCTTTTGGTAATGGCGGAATTGCCATTAACGAGATCGGAGGACCGGCACGGTTCTACCCTATAGCAAAAGCCGTTGTACTTCAACCTGATGGGAAATCTATCGCGGGATGTCTATCCCCTGACTCAGCTCATCTGGGCCGGTTTGGTATTGCTCGTTTCAATACGAATGGTACACCGGATAGTTCGTTCGGTGTGAACGGATTTGTAGAAATTACATTTCCGATTACTGTTTCTACAGCGCCGCTTTCTCCCAACCCAACAGGAGTAACATTATTGCGTTTAGAGACAGATGGGAAGATCAATGCCATCGGAACGATGATCGATGGTAATCATTATGATCTTGAAATTGCGCGTTTAAACTCGAATGGCTCGCTTGATCCGACTTTTGGAACGGGTGGTATAGTAACAACTCCTCTTGATTCGGGTTTTGCCCCCGTTTACTCATATCTTCAACCTGATGGTAAGATCCTTTTCCTCAATCAGACATTGTCAGGGGCGACAACATGGGGCATTCTTCGGTTCAATGCAAATGGAACAGCCGACCCTACTTTTGGAACGGGCGGTAGTGCTCTTTTTCCTCGAAAGACATTATTCATCCCTGTTTCACTTACCCATCAATCCGATGGCAAGATCATCGTTGTTGGTGAAGATACAATAGGCTCAGGTTTGTTTGCCACTGCCTTTGCTGCAATGAGAGTTGGAGCAGACGGAACACTCGATCCTGCTTTCGGAGTGAAGGGCGAGATGAAAAAATATATTGATCATCCCGGAAATAAACTAGGGGAAAGTGGCAAATTCGTGTCTATTCAAACAACCGGTAAAATTATTATTGCTGGAGTGGTACGATATGGTTTTGATAACATTTCTGATGGTATAGACCAATCAGCGGCAATCAGTCTTAACTCTGATGGAACAATTAATTCTTCTTTTGGTACGGGTGGGACATTTTTATTTGTAAGGGATTCTAGTTCACCTAGTGGGTTGATATTACAACCAGATGACAAAATTGTTCTCATAGGACCTTATAAAACTTTCCAGTCGGTATCAGAATATTTATTTTGTGAGAGACTGACACCAGGTGGTCAATCAGATAATAGTTTTAATGATAACGGTATATTCATAACAAACGTCAGAAATAGTAAGTTATCAGTTACAAAAGGAATAACAGCGAATGCGCTTGTATTTCAAAAAGATGGAAGTCTCATTGTCGCCGGAACATCTCGATCGGCGTTTAGTCTTTTTCGAATAACTCCTTCAGGTTTGCTCGATAAAACATTTTTATATGATGGTCTTTCTTTAGGAGTCTTCGCTCCGACCGGTAGTGCCGTCGCCTCTTCCGTCGTCCAAGCTGATGGCAAGTTAGTTGTTGGAGGAAGCATTTCGGGTTCGACAAAAGATTTCGCGCTTATGCGTTACACTCTTGATGGCGTTCCGGATAAGAGTTTCGGGATTGACGGTGTGGTCACTACTGATTTTAACTTTAGTGAGGATAATCTCTCGACCGTTCTGCTTCAGCCCGATGGAAAGATCATTGCTGTCGGAATAAGTACATTTGCTGATAGTAGTACTTTCTCTGTTTTGTCACGATATTTGCCCAGCGGTACATTAGATAATACTTTTGGTATCGGTGGCAAAGTAATACGAAGCTTTTCTACGCCTTATTACGCAAAGAACTATGCAGCGCTTGATAAAAATGGGAAGATCCTTGTCGGGTGCTATACTTTCCTTGGCGGTACTCAAAATTTTGCTCTCGACAGATATAATTCCGACGGATCGGCAGATAATTCTTTTGGTGTATCCGGTCAAGTCCTCACAGATTTTGGGGGAGCCACTATTGCGAGTGCAATCGCCATTCAGCCGGATGGAAAAATTCTCGCAGGGATACATTCACAAACAGGCGCGATCAATATTATTATGGTACGCTATGATACTGAAGGTAATCTCGACCCGTTATTCGGAACAGACGGCAAAGTATTCGGCACCGGAGGCGGAGCCATCCGTATTGCATTGCAACCTGATGGAAAAATACTTGCTCTGACTACCGATGGCATCACGCGTTTCAATGCCACTGGCACACTGGATATTTCTTATGGTACCAACGGTTCTGCAAAAGACACTGCCTCAGGAAATGAATCAATTGTTTCTTTTATCAGACTTGAGGATGGGAGAATACTTGCCACTGCAAGCAGAATAGCCTATGCTAGTCAAAATGGTGGTACAGCTTATATCGGAACATGTGTGGTGCTCCGTTTTAGGGCTGATGGGAAACTTGATCCGACATTCGGAACAGACGGCAGAATATTGACTCAGGCAGATTCTTCTTGTTATCCAAATACAGCATGCCTTGATTCAGTGGGACGCTTCTTAATATCGGGTAACGCATTGCACTTTCTATTTTATAATAGTGTCGGTGGTTTTGACCCCAGTCTCACTCAACCTGTCTCGAGATTCCTCACCGTTGCCTACTTAAAAACTCCGCCACTTGCTGTTCGCCAGTTCGGTCTTTCGCAACCGATCACTTCTGTCTATCCCGATCCGATCCGTGGCAGCACTACTATCGAATACACTCTTACGAAAGAGAGTGACGTTAGTATTGATCTTGTAAACATATCGGGGCAAGTTGTGCAGCATCTTCTTGTCGCGAAACATCAGTTCATTGGCGAACACCGCGATGAATTGCAAATTGATCCATCACTTTCAACCGGAGCCTATATTGTTCGCGTTACCACATCGGAAGGAGTTGCGAACGTGAAGGTGATGGTGAAGTGAACCTAGACAGGCAATACTGGGTGGGGTGAACATACCGATTGCCTCACCGCAAAAATGTTACCCAACAAAGTGTTTTTAAAATCGTAGCGGCGTATTTCCGTTCTCAACGTTGAACAAACAAAATATACATCCCCTGCCTTATGAAAAAACAAGGTGTTGGATGAAGGAATAGATTCAACAATTTTTAATACGCTAAAGCCAAACTTAATTATAGGTTTACAGAATTTGTATCTCCACTACAGTAATATCTGACCACTCTTTAATCAACTCTACTTTTGTCAAAAATAAACCATTTACCTTGTCTTGCCCTTAAATAATAATCCAATTCCGTATATTTGTACTTCAATACTGTTGCGTATCCACTCACAAAGTAATAACTGATCAATGCCTGAGGCTATTGCCCGTCACAATGTTACGATCTATACAGACGGCGCCTGCTCGGGTAATCCGGGTCCGGGTGGCTATGGTATTATTCTGATCGGCGAACAAGGTCATCGCAAAGAGCTTTCGCAAGGCTATAAGCGCACCACCAACAATCGGATGGAGTTGCTTGGGGTGATTGCCGCTCTCGAATCGCTCAAAGTGCCGTGCAACGTGAAGATCTATACCGATTCACAATATATCGTCAAAGCCATTCAAGAAGGTTGGCTGAATAATTGGGTCAAGAAAAACTGGCGCAAAGCCGATAAGCAACCGGTGATGAACAAAGACCTATGGCAGCGTATGCTGGTGTTGCTCGAAAAGAATACCGTCACCTTTCATTGGACCAAAGGTCATGCCGGCGATCCGTTGAACGAGCGTTGTGATGAACTTGCCGTTAATGCCATTCGCGAAAGTGATCTTCTCGAAGATGAGGGTTACAACGGATGATCATTCGATTTGTGTTTGGGCTGATCTTTCTGGTTCTGCTGATCGTCGGCTGTACTTACCTCTTTGGTCTGCAAGGTATCGATCGTTCGCTACCGCAATATGAAGGCGAAGCCATCGTGCAATTCGCGAAGCATCCGGTCACGATCTACCGAGATAGCTTTGCACTCGCTCATATATATGGCGAGACCGATGCCGATGCGTATTATGCACTCGGATATACTCACGGACAAGAACGATTATTTCAAATGGATCTCAGCCGCCGCTTCGGTAGCGGCAAACTCTCGGAGATCATCGGCGAGAAGGGTGTGATGCTCGATAGGTGGGCACGGACGATCGGGTTTAATCGAATCGCTACGGCAATGTGGAATGCCGCAACACCCGAAACCCGCTCGTTTCTTGCGTCATACGCTAACGGTGTGAATGATTATATTTCATCCCATCGCGGAAAGATGGGTTTCGAGTTCGATGCTCTGCATTACGAACCCGAATACTGGAAACCAACCGATTGTATGATCATCGGCAGATTGATGTCATGGGAAATGAATTTCGCATTTTGGAATGATGCCGCTTTTGCTGATATTTCGGGGCATATTGATTCGCAGCATCTCGCGTCACTTTTTCCAGGCTATCCGGCAAACTCGCCGACTATACTTGGCGATCAAACAGGTATCGCGCATCCAATTGAAATAAAGCACGTCGTAGATACAACCAGAGCAAAGGCCACGGCGATGTTGTTTGAATCGGTCTTTCGTTTGGTTAATGATTCTATCGGTTCGCTTTTCGCATCATCAAGTGCGGGCGGTGGTTCGAATTGTGTCGCACTCGGCGCCCGAAAGACCACGACGGGTTCGGC
>JBBRNY010000066.1:0-13430 GCA_038229915.1 Kapaibacterium sp. (SeqCode)
ATCGAAGCCGCGTTCGGTTCGCCATCGCCCTTCGGAAGAGTCCAGAGGAGTTTATACGTCCCAGGCTCAACAGTGCCAAAAGTGAACTTGCCGCTCGCATCAGCGGTGGTGGTATAGGTCTTGCCGTTCGAGCCTTTGAGTGTCAAGTACGCATTGAGCGCAGCAAATGACGTGGTCGAAAGAAGTAAAAATGCAGCTACAACCGTAGCCGAGAAAATGCGTTGTGTTAATGTAGTTTTCATGGTGACTCCTATGTACGATAAGATGATTACGAAGCTGTTAGTAAATATACGATACTAACGCCTCCGACCACCTAAAATGTGACACAGTTTCGATGAATTGATGTTCATAATTGGGATAGGGGAGTCACTCGTAAAATAAAGATTTCGAGTCGCCCAAGCGACGGCAACAACATAGCCCACCATTTCAATGGTGGGCGGGCTTTCAGACTATTCCAACGATTGGTGTTTAAGAAATTTGAAAGCAACGCATACTTGCACTTCCATATTGAAATCCCTCGAAAATATATTTTACTTCTTCGTGTTTATCTGCTAAACCAAGTGTGTATAACATTGGCAAATAATGTTCGTTTGTCGGATGTGCTATTTCTGATAGTTTTCCAAATTGTTGGTAGTGAACAAGTGCTTGAAAATCTAAGGTATTTAATTTTGCTTTTACTATCTCGTCAAACTCGACCGCCCAATCCATTGGCTTTGCATCAATGTTATTCCAATCCAATAGTTTTAGGTTGTGCACAATATTTCCGCTACCAATGATCAACACACCTTTTTCCCGCATTTTTTTCAATGCGCTTGCTAATTGAAAATGATAAGCAGCGGGTTGTGTAGAATCAATACTTAATTCAAAAACAGGAACATCGGCTTTGGGATATAAATATTTTAAAACAGTCCAAGCCCCATGGTCAAGTCCCATCGACTGGTCTTCTTGTATGTTATACATTGCAGCAGCATCAACTACTTGTCGGGCAAATTCAGGATGCCCGTTGGGTTCATATCTTATTTGACGCAACACATCCATTCCGCCAAAATCGTAAATAGCTTTTGGCAGAGAGTTTGTTGATACGAACGTCCCCTTTGTTTGCCAATGTGCCGACACGATCATAATGGCATTAGGTTTTTCTAAGCTCTCGCCAAGTTTGGTAAGTGTTTGCGTAAATGTATTATCCAGCAACGCATTCATCGGGTGTCCGTGCCCAATAAAAATGAGCGGAGTTTTTTTACTGTTTGAAAACCCATCACTGATACTTTCAAACGCTTTCAGTTTCATTCCTGTAGCAATAAGCGGAATTGAAGCAAACATAGTTAAAAATTGTTTTCGGTCGATCATCATAACATTTGTATTTTGAATAACAACCACTATTGATTGGTAATGCAAAAATACAATATCGAACCAGGAGTTCTCGTTCACATAGGTTAAAATCGTACTAATCTGATTTATTTTTAAATAAATTATGACGGATGCGACTCAGCGATTGCGGCTTGATGCCTAAGTAAGATGCAATTAAATATTGCGGCACTCTCAGCTGAAGGTCGGGCTGTTGCTTTATCAGTGACAAATAACGCTGTTCAGCATCATCAGTAAAACTTTTGGCTATGCGTTGCAGCGAACTCAAGTAGCCATTTTGCACAAGTATTCTGAAAAAACTTTCAAATTTTGGAATTTCAATGCAAGCCTTTTCAAAGTCACTGTATTTCATGGCAAAAAGTGTGGTAGGCTCTAAAGATTCTACGTTGAATATGGCAGGCTTCCCACTAAAGAAGCTAAACATATCGCCGATCCAATAACCTTCAAATCCAAATTGCACTGTATTGCATTCTCCTTTCTTGTCGATCACGAACGTGTGCATAAGCCCTTTTTCAACGAAGAATAACGTTCGGCAAACCTTTCCTTCAAATACGATCTGTTCACTCTTTTCTACATGAACGGGAACAAACCATTCATTTAATTTCTCCGATTCATCATCAGTGAGTCTTTGGTTTATTTTAGCTTCAATATTTTTACGAATAGTATTTTCCATGCTACACTCTTAAGGCTAATTTCTTGCGATCAGTTTCAAGCCAGCTCTATCGCTCCAAATCAGCGATAGATGAAGTTCGAAACGGGAATTCGAGTCGCCCAAGCGACGGCAACAAAATAGCCGATATTTCAATCGGGCGGGCTTTCCATTGTATATTCGTAGAGTATATCATCTACCGAATCGCAAATTAGAACATCTATTTATGAAAGCCTTCAAACTTCTCGCGCTTGCGGCACTCACGTTGTTTTTTGTGCAATGCAAAACGGCGGCGCCGACTGCTGTTGCTAACGATATTTCGCTCGTCGAGCTCAAGCAAATTTTGGATACGACACAAAGTAAATTTATTGAATTTGCAGATTCAACAGCAGGGAATCCGGAGGCGGCGATCGCGATGACCGCGAATTGGCTTGCAACACAGCCCACCGTCCGATCAGCCGATGCCACTGACGGGACCTATATTAACATCGTATTAAAATCAGGGATCGAAACAATTTTTTCGATCGACAGAGTTGATGATAATGGTATGAGTCTTTTTCGCGGTGGCGGTAGTGCTGATGCTAACGAGCCTACATTATCAGTCACCGCAACGAAAGCGCCAAAGTCAAAAAATACGATCACGAATAAAAAAGTGCTGATATTTTCTGCAGCACATCAGCAGTTCTATACCAAAGGAGGGGTAGAAACAGGGGAGATGCAGAGAATCCTAGACCGATTTACAAACTCGACCTTAGGGCTTCAGGTCACATTGTTAAAAGACGAACAATGCACGCCAGCTGTTGTGCAGACGTTCAAAGATTATGGTTTGGTTATTATTGATACACACGGGCAAGATCGAGAGTTTATGTCCGGAATGATCATCGACATTTCAAACGCCACCATTACTGCCGATCAAATAAAAAAAGCGATCGTCGATCAAGCAGGGCAAGACATCTACGATAAAATTATTTCCGGTCAATTAAAAGTCTGGGACGTCTATACGATCAATTCAAAAATACCGAACTGGCAAAAACGATTACCACTACAATCACTAAAGCGAATTGCAATT
Source organism: Kapaibacterium sp. (SeqCode) (assembly GCA_038229915.1). Classification (GTDB taxonomy): domain Bacteria; phylum Bacteroidota; class Ignavibacteria; order Palsa-1295; family Palsa-1295; genus JAFDZW01. The sequence goes on from JBBRNY010000066.1 coordinate 3,084, forward strand.
GGGACAAAATTTATTGAAGCACTTCCGGAAATGTCGAACACGGTTATCTTTGGAAATATGTGTAATAGCGGTGCTACCACACCATCGGCTCCGCTTACCGGAAGTACAGTCAAGAATAGCTTTATGACAAGAAACCCGATCAGTTATTATGGCTACGCTTTTGCCGACGGAAAGTCGCGCGCAGTCACCGACCTTTTCTCAAAACGAATGGAAGATTCTATCGTCAGAAGATTTGTAGAAAATTTTGATAGCACGAGAGTAGTAAATCTTACGGCAGATAATTTTACTGAGTATTATGATCTGCCTGTCCCCTCGGTGAATCTGTTCGGCAATCTCTACTTCAAACATTTTGGTGCCGATGATTATAGTTATGGAAGTTGTCTCGATTCTTTTATTGATGCACGTGATGGTCACCTTTATCATTCGATATGTATTGGCAAGCAAAATTGGATGAAAGAAAATCTTGCCTATAATGCGCCCGGAAGTCGGTGCTACGATGATAACCTAGCGAATTGCGATATCTATGGCAGACTCTATGATTGGGCAACGATGTTGCAAGGCGCGGCTCCGAGTAGCTCCACCCCAAGCGGTGTGCAGGGCGTATGCCCTAAAGGTTGGCACGTGCCAAGCCAGGATGAATACTATGATATGCTTTCCTTTTTGAGCGACCCCATCAATGCCGGAAATGATACTATTGTCGGTGGTATGATGAAAGCGATCTCGCCTTTATGGAATCAAGGTCCGAACGTCGGAGCAACAAATAGTAGCGGATTCACGGCGCTTCCGGGCGGCTCCTTTTACAACAATAAGGGAAAAAGCGGCTATTCCGGGATCGGCGAATCAGCTGAATTCTGGATGTCAAATCTGGATTTGACCAACACTTTGTTTCCGGTAAGTACGGGCATTGTGAATATTCAAAACCCAAATTTCTCATTCGTCAGCCAAACCAAAGCAGTCGCCGTCTCCTGCCGATGTTTGAAAGATTAATATTTAAAAAAAATAAAGGGTTAAACAAACCAAATTATTTTTAATGAGAAAATAAAATGTTGACGTGATTTTTGTAGGCAAGCCAAGCACAAGAGTAAATGTAGATCTTCAATCCCAGAAGATCTACATTGTCACGAAAAAGATATATAAATTTAATACAAGAAAAAATAAAGCAGGCAACGACGCCAGCAAACCGTCTTTAACTCTTAGTCTGGCTAACACGCCTAAAAACATCAATAACGCCAGACCTACTGAGGGTATCGGTAAAATATTATTATACCGTAAGCCGACTAGTAAACCCACAGCCCCCAAGATCTCTAACACTGCAGTAAGCGATCCTAATTTACTCAACCCAAAGCGTACAAATTCACTCTTCATTTTTGGAGAAGTAAAATAGGCTATGCCGTACGCTAAAAAAGAAAAGCTCGAAAGAAGAACTAAAACTTCCAGTAAATGCATTAAGAAATTATATTAAGCGAAACGGCCGCAATAAAAAGGCAGAGCAGCAAAAGAATGAATGAGGGCATACGCTTTTGCATAGGGTTGTTCACTTTGAAGTGAAAATACTGAGCACTGAGCATCATGAAAGCCATCAGCAGCGCAGGGATTAGAACCAGCGAAGGATACCAAATACCCACCACAAGCAATGTTGCCAAGATTATCTTAGTAGTCCCAACAACCGAACGCACCATAGTACTAAGGCCATATTGGACAAATTCTTTCACGATATTATCGAAACGGAATGTCCATACAATAAAGACAGAAATAGCAACGATCAGTTGCGCGACTATAGATAAATTTGCCATTTTATTTTTTAATTTTCTGTGTGATTAACTAGTGTGATCGCGATAGAATGGTATGGTCTTTTGTTTGAGCCATACCGCTCGTGCCATAAGTGATGTTTGGCTGCACTTAGTGATAACGCATAAAAAATACATGAGGTTTTAAAAAAGGGGATAGAAGTATCCCCCTTTGCGGATCTGGTTGCGCAGAAATAGCATCTAAAATCTCTTACACTTCCAGCCTGAATCAATCCAGAGGATTTTTCGACTTGCGAAGTGCGGATGCACTGATCTTTTTTTCAGCATAAAGCTCTTAACGAGCTACTGAACAATAAGCGTCTCTGTGTAGATATTATCACCGACATTGACCTGTACCTGATAATTTCCTTTTGGCAGATCTGTCACCGTGATCTCGTTGTTTGCGCCGAGACTCATTTCATATATTTTGTTACCAAGGATGTTAAATATCCGAACACGATCGGACATCGAAGTTCTTTCCTGATCTATACGAATGATGACATCACCATTCGATGGGTTTGGGAACAGCAAAACAACGTTGCCTGTCAATGCAACACCATCTTGGCTCACGGCAGTAGCAACGCTCCAGCAATCACTGATCGGCGTAGCCGTTGATGCCTTACAAGCATGGGGCAACCCATACATATCTTCGATCGTACACAGAAGGGTATAGTGGTTGATCGTCTCTGAATATTTTCCTGGCTTGACCATTTGTCCAGTGAATATTGTCGCAATTTGATTACCTCCGCTCAAATCATCTTCATCAAATGTAAGAATGAAAAGACTGTTATGTGTCGTCGCCCATTCGATGTAGTTATTCAGATTATTGTACACCCATGTATCACAGATGGTAAGGTTCGCCGGATAGGAGCCGTCGTGCATATCGTTCTTCTGATTTGGCACAACGTATGACACTGTCGGCAGTTGCGTAAAATCTGTTGGGAAAGCTGTCATCGGCTGATTGGTCGTCGGAGGAATTTGATTCACACCACTTCCCATCCAATTAGCAGCAGGATTATGTTTGCGAAAGTAGTTGCCCGAACTACCGCCATTATAACCGACACTTGGCAGATCTTCTGAATACGTAATAAATGTTTTGCCTACATCAAGCAATTGGCGCCCGAGATTCGCAGTAGTGAAGGGAAGTGTTGTCGGGATAGCATCATCGACCACTCCTTGATTACACCCGGCATAGAGATCGAGATAGTTCGGTTGGCTCGGATGCTCGATGGCATAGGATTTCGTAAACAATGCCGAGTGAAGGTCGTTGGCCAACGCATTGATATGCGGACCATACGACGAACCGATGATCTCCGAATACCCGTGATTCTCTAATATCAAGATGACGATATGATCGGGTGTGGGAAGAGCCGCTTGCGTTTTCGATTGAGAAAACACCGTTGCAGATTGCAACGAAACAAAAAAGATAAAGAGAGAAAAGATGTATCGCATAGCTTCATGGTAAAAGCAATGCGAATACGAATGGTTTCACGAAGATATTCAGTATCTATTGTCTCGCGAAGGCAACACAAGTATAAGTAAAAAAATCAGTCCTCGATCGCCTCAATGCCGAGTTCTGCAAGTCGAGCGAGGGTATCTTTCATCGATTTGAGTTGCTCGGGCGGGTGTCCTTGCCAAATAGTAATTTCTCCAACCACCTTGAACGGATGTTTTGAACGATATGACTTTGTTGGGTTACCCGGAAATTTTTTGTCAGTTACATTTGGGTCGTCTTCAATTGGCCCTGTTGTTTCTACCAAGTAAATTCTTTCTCGACCGTCTCCGTATGCAAGTTCAGCCCCCCAAATAGCGGCATCCAATGTTGCAGTGAGGTAGATATATTTCGCATTTTTTCTTTGTCCATAGTTCGAGTTCAGACCAACTTCGATATAGTCGCCGATCGTTAGGTCAGCTTTTGTGCCATGAAAGAATGTCTGCGCAAAAGGAGTGTGCACGAGCCCATTCGATTTGATCTCACTGTTTTTGTTTTCCATCGACTTGACTTTTAATTTCGTTACTAAAAAATCTGTAAACCTTACGAACCGCGCAAGATCTTTTCCATCCTTTTACCTTTTGCTAACTCATCGACCAACTTATCCAAATACCGAACCTGCCGCGTTAATGGGTTTTCTATTTCTTCTATACGATAACCACAGATCATCCCGGTGATAAGGTGTGCATTGGTGTTGAGCGAAGCACCTGCGAAGAATGTTTCAAACGTGACGTTTTCTTTTATTAATTCCTTCTGCTTCTTGATGTCGTAACCCGTTAACCACTCGATGACCTGATGCAATTCTTCTTCGGTCCGATCCTTCTTTTTAACTTTCGCAAAATACAAAGGATAGACCGATGCAAAAGTCATTGTCGCAAAACGCTCATTGTGTTTGTCGGTAATGTTCATTTCGGCTCATAATAAAGTATTACGGCACCACCGCGAAAAGTTTTTGTCTTTAAGAGTGTAAGAGTAGTCCTATCATTCATGTTTTCAAACAATGGTAAACCACTTCCTACGATAACAGGATGAACGCAGAGTTGGAATTCATCAATTAAATCGAGTTTCAATAGTTGTATGATCAAACTCCGACTGCCAACTAAAATGTCTTTGCCCGATTGTTGCTTGAGTTCTGCGACGACTTCTTCGATAGGCTGAGTCGCCAACGTTGCACTATGCCAATCGACATTTTTAAGAGTGTGCGAAAAAACAATTTTTGGGATGGTATCCATAACCACAGCAAACTCATCCATTGCTTTTTCGCCTGAAGGATGTTCTGCCAATGTCCGCCAGTATTCCATCAGTTGATATGTTATCCTCCCATAGAGAATAACGCTTGAGTTTTCTAAGAGATCAGCGTAATGTTGATGTATCTCTTCATCCGGAATGATCGCCGTATGATCGCAAAAACCATCGAGAGTTACATTGATCGCTGCAATTATTTTTCTCATTTATTTATACTGGTCTGTTTTATTTTGAGTCAAAATCTACCATCCATTCGATGCCGTTGTCCCCTGCAGAAAGTCCGTTAAATAGCTTGTCGGCTTCCGCGCGGCTTTCTGTATTAATTGTTATTTTAGATCTGTTTCATTCTCATTAACTGACCCATATTTTCTGGAACCGGATGCTCAGGGGAGCTACATCTATCTTAATGCTCAACGATCATTTTTTGCGTAACCGTTTTATTGTCAGCAGTGAGTTGAACAACATACACTCCATTATGGAATTTGCTTACATCAATTTGAGACGAAGACGATTGCACTTTAGAACGATACACTTCTTTGCCCATCACATCCAATATTCTTATTTCGCAATTGCTACTTTCTGCCAATGCGAATTTAATAGTTACCGTTTGACTAACAGGATTAGGAAAACAACTCACCGCTTGCAACGCCGGTGATTCAACTCTGTTATTAATGGCAGACTCGAAATATTCTGTTTGTCCATGAAAGCCCCAATTATTGATAGTAGTATCCCACGTATATGAATCTTCGAATTGAAGACAGCCATTTGTTGCGTAGCTGAAATCACGCTTATCACTACTTTCCCAAGCCGAGGTGCTGCTGTTCCATGTTTGCTTTACCTGTTGGATATGTAGCCCACTGGCATTGTAGGTGTCATCATACTTGTAATTATTTTCCCAAGCCGAGCTGTTGCTGTTCCATAATTGATGTAACTTTTGCGTAAGCATCCCGCTGGCATTGTAAGTGTAGTAGTCATTTGATTGATTTACCCAAGCCGAGCTACTGCTCCATGATTGAATTATCCGTTGCGTTTGCAGCCCACCGGCATTGAAGGTGTAATCATACTGTAAACTATTTTCCCAAGCCGAGCTGCTTCTGTTCCATAATTGATGTATCTCTTTTACGATCAACCCGCTTGTATTGAAGGTGTAATCATACTTACCACCATTTACCCAAGCCGAACTGCTACTGTTCCAAATTTGCAGTACATCTTGTGTAACTAGCCCACTGGCATTGAGGGTAAAATTATCCTTCTGAAAATTTTCCCAAGCCGAGCTGCTGCTGTTCCAATTTTGGTTTACCGTTTGCGTAATCAGCCCACTGACATTATAGGTGTAATCCTGCTTTGTACCATTTACCCAAGCCGAGCTGCTGTTGTTCCAATTTTGGTTTACCGTTTGCATAAGCAGCCCACTGGCATTGTAGGTGTAATCCTGCTTTGCCGTATTTACCCAAGCCGAGCTGCTGCTCCAACTTTGCAGTACCTCTTGCGTAAGCAAACCGCTGGCATTGAAGGTAAAACTATTTTTAGTGCTATTGGCCCAACTGCTGCTGGCTATAACCCAGAATTGATTTACTATAACGATGAGCTTGCCTTGCGCATTGTAGGTGTTTATTGTTTTGCTAATATTGACTTTGCTGCCACTGGTGAATGTATAGTTATGGGTAGAATCAACCCTACAAGTATCGGCCACGCACTGCTGGCTGGCGACGAAGAAAAGCACAGCGGCAATAGCAAAAGTAATTATTTTTTTCATATTATTGTATCCTTGTGTAGCAATAGTAAGAATGTATTTGGAAAATGATCACTGCTTCACAAACCTTGCTTGCCTGTTGCCCAGCATGATGGTGTATATTCCTGCCGGCAACTGAGTTACATCAAGCTGCTTGGAATTGGTGTTTCTTTCAATCACGCCCTCTTGCATCTGCTGACCCAGGCTGTTGTAGATTGTGAGCATAGTTTCTTTCTCAGACAAATCCGTAACAATCGTAATGGAAGACGACGCAGGATTAGGAAAACAACTCACCGCTTGCAACACCGGTGATTCAACTCCGTTGTTATCGCCGGATTCGAAATATTCTGCTTGGTATTGTAAGCGCCACATCCTGAGTGAATCTTTTACATAGTAGTTTTCGAATTGAAGACATCCATTTGTTGTGTAGTCGAAACCAGCTCTGTCGATATTTATCCAACTATTTCTAGTTTTATCCCATACTGTTGTAATTGAATTTGTAGGTGCATCACTATTATTGTAAGTGCTGTCAGTTTTCTCATAATTGACCCATTTATGGGCGGTGCTGTCCCATTCTTGAGTTATAGATGTTGACAAGTGTCCAGTTGCTGTATATGTATAGTCACTCTTTCTAAAATTCAACCATGTAAGGCTTGATGTATCCCAGACTTGAAAAGTATATTGGCTTATCAGTCCGGTAACATCAATATAATTATTAAATTTTATATAATTTGTCCATACTTTGGTTTTGGCATTCCAGGTCTGGTTAATTCTTTCTTGCAAGTTGCCATTGGGAAAGAAACTCGAAGACGTATTATAATAATTATCCCAAACATTAATGGCGGTGTTCCACGTTTGATGAACATGTAAAGTATCCTGTCCATTTGCATTATTGCTATATAAATCATATTCTGAATTTACCCATGGGTTGTCAGAGTATCTGCGGAGCTTTTGTGTTAAATAGCCATTGACATCGTAAGTGTACTCTGTTAAATAACCAACTGCCCATGTTTTGTTAAACCAATGCTCTTCAGTCCAACTTAATACCTGATGGCTTGCATTGTAAGTATAGTCGTTCTTATCACTATTGACCCATACATGATTCGTACGATCCCACAACTGATCAATTTGCGTTGATGACAACCCATCGGAAGCATAAGAATAGATCCTTATTTGAGAAAGGACTTTTAAGTTGGTGTCTGCTTGAGAATCATAAAAATAATCATAATAATACACCGAGTCAATTCTACAAGCGATTCCCTTCGAAGCAATACTGCCAAAAAGTATAAGCACTAAAACAATTACGATGCGCTGAGTAAATGTTGTTTTCATAACTGTGGGAGGTTTAATGTTAGAGTGTTGGATGTCTTGAAAATTCAGTCTGTATGATCTTTTATGTGTCACCAAATTATAACAGAGCAACGCACCAGCGATTGATGAAGTTTCTAAGAAAAGAGGGGATTAAAACGGTTCGTAGCTACTGTTTGTCAACAACATAACTCAGTTCAACTACCCCGCAAGAGAATTGCTTGCTCGATAATAGGTTTAGTGTTGTTTTGTCTTTGATGTTGGTGAACAATGGGATGCCTTGTCCAAGAATAATTGGATTAACGAATAGCCAGTAGCCGTCGATCAAGTTTTCTTCGATCAGCGCGTGTGTTGCCCTCGGACTGCCGAAAACCAAAATATCTGCGCCCGGCTGTTGTTTTATTTTATTGATGTTGTCCGCGAGGTTGTCGCTAATAATGGTGGTGTTCGGCAAGTCCGCGCCGTTCATTGTTTTTGACAACACCACTTTGTGAACCTTGGCATACCACGCCGAGTGTTCGATGTCGTGCTTGCTCGCGGTGGGGCTATCGGCGGCGGTCGGCCAGTAGCTTTCCATCATCTCATAGGTCACTCGCCCGTATAATGATGTATCGCCTTCGCCGATGCGCTTGCCGACGTGATCAAAAAGTTCTTCATCGATCTTGATCCAATTCATTTCGCCGTTCGGCCCTGCGACAAAACCATCGAGCGATATATGCATAAAAGAAATTATTTTTCTCATAGAGTTTTAATTCTTATTGTTGGCGAAAGTGTAATAGCATCTTTTATGATAGTAACTAACGCACCGGAGAAAAATGAAATTTATAAAAAGAGCAGATGGGAAGTCCCAGTGTTTAGGTGTTGTCCCTTATCATTAGCCCTTGCTTGTCTTTAACAGCTGAGTGAATGCAGCAAAGTCAAAAAAGAGATTCACTGCTACAACGGCACTCCGTAGCCAATTCATAGAAGACCATTGCGACCATGCTGTTTTAATTGCATCAAGGTTTGTATCAAGTGGGGTATGAAGCATTATTTCATTTCTGGGATAGAAATACGCGAATGTAAACGCATCACTTGTCAGAGCAAATAGTAAAGCCAACCCACAATACATTCTGACTTTCTTATCTGCTTTCCAACAAACGATTAGCGCAAGCAATGACAATATCTGATTAGCAGGAGAAAAAACGCGAAAGAAAGTACCCGGGTTGACAATATTGAAATAATCTCTCATTGTCTGAATTGATGTGGGGAAGTTGCTACCCCAACTCGGAGCATCTACCATTGAATTATAGATATTCACAAATAGAAGTCCGGCAACAACTGTTGTCGCAAAAATGAGTGTGAGTGTGCGTATCATATTCATTGATGAATTAGTTGTAAAAGTATAACATCCATACAAAAATACTACTTTCCCAATTCCTTCCCAGATAAAATTATTCCCGTCACTTTCGCAACTCGTGCGGTGCGAGTATTGACGATGTGATGCGCTAATAGCGCAAACAAGATCTCATAAATGCTTCTATTTATTTATGATCAACTTTCCTATGAATGAAGACTGTTGATCTTCAATTCTAATCAAATACACACTGTTCTCAAGATCTTTTGTATCAAGATGAATTTCCTGATTTCCTTTTTCGAAATAATCTTTCTCTCGGATCAAAGTCTTTTTGCCTGAAATGTCTGTTGCCGTCACTTCATAAAACCCTGAATGAGTTGTTGAAAACCTGACGGTAGTATTGTCATTTGATGGATTCGGAAAAATACTCATCAACGTATTATTGTTAATTTCTGAGATGCTTGCCGTACCAGTGTTGCCTACTTTACGGGTCACAAATGCGCCGAAGATTGGAAATTGAGAAACGGGAGGTTTTGTCGAACCGATTACCGGTGCAAACGTATGACCAGTCATTGGAACCGTGATAATACCCGATGCCGCTACGGTATCAGTGACGATGTCGTTGTAATAATCCATCACATTTACTAACTCGAAAATATCGCCTGTTCGCAATCCTGCTTTCGACACATTTATTTGAACCGAAGCAACACTATCCCAATTGTAAATGACCAGATGCGCACGACCCTGCTCATAGTTATTTGGTATCACAAAATATTCCAAGCCGGACGTGGGCTGTTGTGGTAGGTAGGTGTTCTGCGGAAAGTCAATTGCTGTGAACCCCCAAAGATAATATCCATACGCCGCAGGGATGCCGGCAATAATGGTATTCCCGTTTACCGAAGCATTAAACACCGAGGTGTTGCTGAAACCCAATCGTGTTTGACCTGTAAGATAATTACTATCCAACGTCAGGTTATCGACACCGTAATTAAGTCCGAAAGCATTTACTGGTGGTCGGGGAGTATTGATACCGGCATAGGTGTAGTTATGTTTAATCACGGTGTTGCGTATCGGGTTTTTTACGCTGTTCGAGACCACAAAGAAATTATGTGTTCTTGAATTATTCCCAACGCCACCAAGATTTTCTGAAGCCGCGCCACCGTTAAAGACAATATTGTTTTGAATATCAAAATTTCCAATGGCATCGGTTGTGGTTGTTTGCCACACCTTTATACCATATCCATACGTACTAAAAACAATATTGTTGTGAATGTTTTTTACTCCGATCGTGTCATTTTGTAAATACATCCCATGACCATGACCTTCCCAATTGCTACCATTGAGAAGATTGTTGCCGATATGATAGATGATGCAACCGTACGTTTCTGAATTGCTGGCGGTTTTCCATGAATCCAAACCACTGCCCATATCATGAACGATCATATTA
>JBBRNY010000067.1:0-13105 GCA_038229915.1 Kapaibacterium sp. (SeqCode)
ATACAATAGTTATTGAGCGGTAGATAGTTTCGATGAATTGGGTGTCAAATATTTTGTCAGAGCTTCTTTTAATTCGTCGGTTGAAACTGTGCTTGCCGATGGATCAACAAGCAGTCGTTTCCAAGGTGGGGTCTTGCCATAAGAATACTCACCAAATATGATGACTGCTGTTCCCGGAATGGCAACGGTTTTCCGATCGGAAGAGAATGTCCATTGATCTGCCCAATCATAGATCCATTTCGCGTCATCGGCAAGGAGCCTTACACAACTGTGGCTTGCAGGATACCCAGGCAATTCATATTCGTGTAGAGAAATACCTTCAAGATTATCAATATTAAAATTCCATTTCAATACCCAATCACCATCAACCGTGCTATGAGTTTCTTTCGCCTTCCAGTTTGTATGGTAGAGTCCGTCAGGCGTTGGAGTTTTTTTCTTCCCGGTGCTGGTCGGTCCCCATTTTACTAATACGCCGTTCTCATAGGCTGCGAATGCTTGTACTCGGCGCGCGACCAATATAATTTTTTTATTAGAGTCAACGCCAGAAATATGAGACGGAAACGGAGAGTATGAAAGTTCATTACCTGCTTGAGTAGGCAATAATATTGTATCACCCAACCTTAGATGGCGAAGGTCGCGACGATTGATCTTGAATACCAGCTGCATTTGTTCGGCGCCCAACTCTATAGATAGATTTGATAACGCTTTTGAGTCTTCAATAAAAAACGGTTTATAGGTTGCGCTTTGTTCTTTTACAGTATCTTTTGCTTGAACCGGAGCAGTTACCGGGACTGGCTTAGGCTCCTCTTTTTTATCCTTTGTGCAAGAAACTGTAAGTACTGATAGATAACATATTCCGAACCATAGAATGAGATTTGAGATGGTGTGGTTGGAGCTACTGCGCATTAATGATCTAGTTAAAATGTATTATTGTCAGTATTAAGACACCAAACCCCTAAGTATCGTTGTATCTTTGTAATTATTTTCTATTCACCCAATGCGGACATCATTACTTCTTCTCGCTATTTTGATCGGGACAGTAACACCCGAAATCTTACTTGCTCAGACCGGAAAGCTATATGGCGGTACCGGCAATCAATACGGTTATCGTGTCAAAGCCACTCGTGACGGCGGCTTTATCGTAGCTGGTGGCACCGATGCAAAAGGCGCCGGCGATGTCGATTACTGGGTGATGCGATTTGATAGCTATGCACAACCATTGTGGGATTCAGCATACGGCAGGTCCGTTTATGATAATCTTTGGTCTATCGAACCAACATCGGATAATGGTGCATTGATCGCCGGATTTAGCGGTGTGCAAAATTCCGGAACAGAAGAAGCATTGATGTATAAGATCGACTCCGTCGGTCGGGTTGTCAAGAAGATCGAAGTCGATTATAGTCTTGGCGATCATGCACACTGGTTCAAAGAAATGAACGACGGCAATTACTATTGGGCTGGTCATACCGATTCAAAAGGCGACCCACAAGGTGATATGATCCTCCAGAAACTTGATAAGTCCTTCAAACTCGTCTGGGAAAAAACGTATGATTTTGGCTCATCAGAACATTGTCATGCCGGCGCAATTGCCCACGATAATGGCTGTATGCTTATCGGTCATACGACGATCAATAACCGCGAAAAATTTTATGCTGTCAGAACTGATACTGTCGGGAAAGTAATGTGGCAAAAGACCTATAGCAGCGATCCTAACGTTCACGACTCCCCATATGATGTGCTTGCAACAACCGAAGGAAATTTTGCTTTTTTCGGTGGTTCTCAATTTGATAGTTCAACGATGTGGCTCTTGGTCGTCGATCCATTAGGTACGCCGATCATTGATAAGCATTTTGCCATCGGACAAAGTTTTTGTTGGTCGGGCGTACAAACCAGTGATAGCGGCTTTGCCTTGATCGGTACATCCCAAAAAAGCGGCGAAAACCCGAAGATGTATATCGTCAAAACCGATAAGAACGGAAATCGCCAATGGGAAAAAACGTATGGCAATGGCACTGCCGATGAAGCATTAAGTATCATTCAACGAGGCAAACAATACATCGCCGTTGGTGATGGTGCCGACAATGGTGGCAATGCTGATCTTTGGGTTGTGATTATGGACTCGGTTGGTAATCTTGCTACATTCGATACGTCACACGCTTCTGTAAATAGCAGATCATATACTTATGATAACGGCACGCGTCTCGATCAAAACTTTCCGAACCCAAGTAATACTTCCACGACGATCGGCTTTACGCTTACGAAAAGTGATCGTGTTACGATCAGCATTCTCTCGGCTGATGGCGCCGAAGTATTCAAAGCTTATGAGCGCAGTGCCGAAGTGGGGCAACATTATATCAATGTGAATACCAGCGGACTTTCGAGCGGTACGTACTATTATCAATTAAAAACATCTTCATCGACGATCACCAGACCGATGATCGTCGTGAGATAATATTTTTTAATACGCTTTCGACCAGATCACTTCGTATTTCGCCGGTTCACCGGTGACGATACATTTCGTCGGTGCCGTCGCACTTCTAAATTCTGCATCAGGGATACAGCGTATCGTTGCTCGGGTCTCTTCTTTGACCTTCGCTTCGCTTGCAGGGTCGCCATTCCACCCAGCATAGACAAAACCACCGTCACGAGCGAGGATCTCTTTCATCTCGTCGTAGCTTGTTATACCGCGGATTGAATTTGCTTCACGACGTGCGATCGCATTCTTCAGTAACTGCGCTTGAATTTCACCTGCGATGTCTTCAACCGCATCGCAAAGAACATCCATCGCAATAAATAACTTTTGTTTCTTACCAGGCTTTGCTTCTTCACGAGTATCGAGAGTGATACGTGGTGCGATTACCACTGTCGAGTTTGCGACATCTTTCGGGCCGATCTCGATACGCATCGGTACACCTTTCAATTCCCATTCATAATACTTCGCGCCGGGCGACATATTATCGCGAGTATCGATCTTGACGCGGAAGCCTTTCGACTTCAAGTCTTTGAATAGTTTATCAGCTGTCTCAAGCACTGTGGCTTTTTCTTCATCGGTCTTATAGATCGGCACGATGACCGCAACCGTTGGCGCCAAGCGCGGTGGCAACACCAAGCCGGTGTCATCGGAATGCACCATAATCAGCGAGCCGATCAACCTTGTCGAAACACCCCAAGAAGTATTCCAAGCATATTGCATCGAACCATCGCGACCTTGAAACTCCAGATTAAATACTTTCGAAAAGTTTTGTCCGAGATTATGACTTGTCCCTGCTTGAAGTGCTTTATTATCTTGCATCATTGCTTCGATGCAATAGGTACGGAGTGCACCCGCGAAACGCTCGCTATCGGTTTTGCGACCGGTGATAACAGGCGTTGCCATAAAGTCTTCGGCGAAGGTGCGATAAACACCAAGCATTTTTAGTGTCTCTTCTTCTGCTTCAGCTTCTGTCTCGTGGGCAGTGTGCCCCTCTTGCCAAAGAAATTCGGTAGTGCGAAGGAACAGACGTGTTCGCATTTCCCAGCGCATAACGTTTGCCCACTGGTTCATTAATATTGGCAGATCGCGATAGCCCTGCACCCATTTTGCAAACATGGTATAGATCATCGTCTCCGATGTCGGGCGTATCACCAACGGCTCTTCAAGTTCTTTGCCTCCGCCGTGAGTAACAACCGCAAGCTCTGGCGCAAAGCCTTCGACGTGCGCTGCTTCTTTTTTTAAGAATGACTCCGGTATGAGCAACGGGAAATAAGCATTCTCATGCCCCGTCTCTTTGAACATCTTATCGAGATTTTGCTGGATCAATTCCCAAATGCCATAACCATTGGGGCGAATAACCATACAACCGCGTACCGGCGAGTGCTCGGCAAGTTGGGCGCGTTCGACCAGTTCATTATACCATGCGCTAAAATCTTGCGCTCGTGTCGTCAGTTTTTCGTCTGCCATCTGATTGAGATTAAAATAGAATTGAGTCAGTATAAGGGTTTATTGCGATTCGGAGTTCCTCTGAGCCGAATCGGGGCACTAAATTACCAAAATCTGTCTTACCCTATCCCATCGGTTCAATAACCAAAAACAAATTATACCCTTTATGAAAAAAACAATACTATTCGCGATCGCATTATTTGCCGTCGGATGTAGCAATGAAAAAGCACCTGATCCGGCAAAGTCAGCTGACACTTTAGTCGTTGTTCAAAAACCGGCTCCGACAGCTCCGATGTCGCCAAATACTACCACGACCACAACAACTTCGAACCAAACCCCTGCCCAGAAGAAAGACGCGCTCGACAAGGCAAATGATGCCCTCGACAACGCGAACAAAGCTGTAACCAAGAGCGGTGAAGTCGTTGACAAAGCAGCAGCACTCAAGAAAAAGTCAGAAGATCTGCTCAACAAGCCACGCTAAAGTTGGCTCATTTTTTTGGGAATCGGAAAGCATATTTCCGATCCCTGATTCTTACTCTCCAATATTTTTGTAGTACCTATGTCGATGGTGATGTAGCCTAAATATCGAGTTTTCGCAGCAATTGGTCAAAGATATAATTTTAAGTTTATTCCCCTTTCTCCTGTCCCCTGCTCCCTATCTTCGTATTTTTGTAGTTCTATATTAGACAGTAAGTTGATTATATGAAAATTCACGAGTATCAAGCTAAAGAAATTCTGAAGAAATATGGCGTTCCGGTTCCGGAAGGCTATGTTGCGTATTCGGTTGATGAGGCTGTAGAAGTTGCGAAGAAGCTTCCGACGCCTATTGCCGTAGTCAAGGCGCAGATCCATGCCGGCGGTCGCGGCAAGGGCGGCGGCGTAAAAGTCGCGAAGAACATTGATGAGGTCAAGACCTATGCCTCGCAGATCTTGGGGATGACGCTCATTACTCATCAGACCGGACCCGAAGGTCGTTTGGTGAAGCGCTTGCTCGTCGAGCAGGGCGTGAACATCGACAAAGAGTTTTATGCCGGTATCGTGCTCGACCGCGAGACAGGACAGAACGTCTTTATGGTCTCGACCGAAGGCGGTATGGAGATCGAGAAAGTGGCAGAAGAGTCACCGGAAAAGATCATCAAGGTTCATATCAATCCTGCGATCGGTCTTCGCGAATTCCAAGCCCGCGAGCTTGGCTTTGCGCTCGGCTTGAGTGGTGATGCCTTGAAGCAGTGTGTCAAATTCATCAAAGCTCTTTACAAAGCTTATGAAGAAACCGATGCATCGCTCTTCGAGATCAACCCGCTGGTTTTAACAAAAGAAAACCAGATGATCGCCCTCGATGCGAAAGTAAATTTTGATGACAATGCAATGTATCGTCATCCGGAATTTGTTGCGCTTCGCGATCTTGACGAAGAAGATCCGCTCGAGATCGAAGCATCAAAATCAAATTTGAATTACATCAAGCTCGATGGCAACGTCGGATGTCTGGTCAATGGCGCAGGTCTTGCGATGGCAACGATGGACATCATCAAACTTGCCGGTGGCGACCCAGCAAATTTCTTGGACGTGGGCGGCGGAGCAAATGCCGAGACGGTTGCCAGCGGTTTCCGAATCATTCTTTCGGACCCGAACGTGAAAGCGATCTTGATCAATATCTTCGGTGGTATCGTGCGTTGCGACCGTGTCGCCAATGGCGTTGTCGAGGCATCACGCCTTGTCAAGCCACACGTGCCGATCGTGGTGCGCCTCGAAGGCACCAACGCTATCGAAGCCGGGAAGATACTCGAAGAAAGCGGACTCAACTTCCTCGTAGCCAAAGGCTTGAAACAAGCCGCCGAGAAAGTAACGCAAGCTCTCGCAGCATAAATTACGAAAGTAAAAGACATAAAAAAAGCGCAAGATTTACATCTTGCGCTTTTTTTTTGCTAAATACTTTTAGCGTGAAAGCTGGATCGAGATCGCTTTCGGTGATGTCCAGACTACCGAGCCGGTGTTCGGGTCGGTCATCGTGACGCGGCAATAGTAACTACCGTTTGCGCCGAATGCTGCGCCGTCGATACGAAGATCGTGCGGGCCTGCTGAAAGTGTTTGGTTGTGATATGGCGTCGCAATTGTTCTGCCAAGCACATCCGAGACCTCTACGGTTACGTTGAGTGTCGATGCAAGTGTGACCGGAATGATCGTAGAGTTAGTAAACGGATTCGGGATATTCTGCTCGACAGTTGTCAAACCACCCGAAGCTGAGCCAAGCTCAACACGTTTGATCTGATGCGGTGTGCGCTCGCCATCAAGAGTCACGTCAACCAAACGATATTCATAAAAGCCTGCCTTACCCGGCATATCAATATATGAATAGCCGCGATCGGTGTTCGAGAAGCTTACGCCACGAAGCGCAGCATCACTTTGATAACTGCCGACTAATTCAAATTTATTCGATCCACCTTCGACGATGAGTCGGCGTTCGATCTCGAAGCCGGCATTATCTTTTTCGCTAACAGTCTGCCAGTTCAGCACAACATTTCCATTGCTCGTTGGCGATGCCGTGAACGATGATAGTTCGACCGGAAGCGACCCATCACGGAAGATCAGCTGTGCATAAATATCCGTATTGGTCGTACCATTACGATTATCACGCCACACCGCAATGCCGCCATTGCCACGAGCAACCATTACTAATTGATCGGCATCAGAGTTTGCACGATTCGAAACAGGAGCACCCCACGAAGAAACATTCGGGAGATAGCCAAGATAACGTTTCGGCAAGCGATCAACTCGCTGTGCATAAATAGAATTTTTGCCTAAGCGCCCGTCAACCCAAGCCGTAAGAATTTCTCCGCTTCCTGTTCGAACACCCACTGGTGCTGACTGATCGTTTGCCTGGTTGCAAACCGTGTAGATATGATTTGGGAATGCTGGTTGGAAATCACTGCCGTTCGACATTAATCGTGTCATCACGATATAGGTCTTGGTTGAAATATCATTGACGTATATGCAGATCAATCCAGCCGAGCCATTACTCTCGACAGAGTCATCGCTGAAGACGATCGAGTTGATCTGATCGCCGACCCAATCGGTAGAAATTTCTGATGCCGTTCCGGCCGTGCCCCAAACACGGTTACTATCAAGTTTCATACGCTGACCATAAATATTCCAACCTTTTGATGTATTGGAAGCATTGATGGTTTCCCACGAAAGAAGAAATTCATTCCCATCGCGAATAATATTGACGTTCCGTGAAGTATTTTGTGTACCCTTATCACCGGAAAAAACTTTTACGCCGATCGTGCCCCACTGTACAGCGCCTGAGCTACTGACTCTTGCAGCCATAATTGATGAAGGTACGGTAGCTTGATTTTCATAAGCGAGCATACATCCGCCGGTACCGTCATCAACAAGACGCGGATAAACCTGTTTGCCGTTTGTGCTGATCACTCCGATACCGGTTTTGCCCCAAGCAACGCTGCCTGAAGTTAACTTATTCATCCAAATATCATTTCTCGCTGCAGAAGCAATAGTTGTTCGGCTATCTTCCCAAGCAACGAAAGCATTGCCAGAGCCATCGGAGCAGATCGCTAAATGATCTGGCGCCGCCGCATCTGTTGCAACGGCAATCCCTGAGCCTGTTGCACCATAAGCAAGCGAACCATCGGAATTGATATGCTGGGCATAAAGATCAGTAGCACCACCGCCCGGTCGGGCATCTTTCCAGGCAACGTAAGCACCGCCCGAACCATCGGAGGCAACAACCGGTACCGTTTGGCTTACAGCAGAATTACAAAGCAATACACCGTCTTTGGTCCATTGGGCTACGCCAGCGGAATTGAGCTTTTGCGCATAAACGTCAAAATTACTATTACGGTAGTCTTCCCAAACGACGATAACTCCATCGGCTTCGTCAGAGCAAGCAACTGGTTTTTGCTGAAGACCGTTTGCGGTACAAACGACGGTATTTTTCGTCGTATCGGATACCCATTGTGCCTTGGCTTGCGAGGCAAAGCCGACACAACAAAGGATACTAAAGCACAAAATGACGCACTGTTTCATAAACACGGTACTCCTATTTTAGAGATTCACGACACAAAAAAACTACGCTTGGGGAAAATTCACAATGATGATTGCTTTACTGAACAATACTTAATATTAAAATAATACCAGCAAAAATCGTTCCTAAGAACAAATGGTCACAAAACCCCTCATAATCACCCAATAACACATCAAAAGTCTCTAAATTTCATCAAAAACGGCTTTTTTTTGGCAAAATGCTCATTCTAAGATGAAAATGCAACATTGTAGGATTTGTTGCTGTTTTCAGAGTCCCAAAAAGCCGGAGTGGCGAAATTGGCAGACGCGCCAGACTTAGGATCTGGTATGGTAACACATGTGCAGGTTCAAGTCCTGTCTCCGGCACGATCACAATTATAGAAAGTATTTAGTGGAAACGACTATTCATACCCGTTCGCAGGTTCTTCGTGAACTTGAAATTATGGTGCCCGAAGCTGAAGTAAATGCCGCATTTGACGAAGCATATCGCGACATCAGGCCGAAGATCGCCCTTCCGGGGTTTCGCGCCGGCAAAGCACCCCTGTCGCTGATCAAAAAAATGCACGGCGAGTCGATCGAAGGTGATACACTTGAGAAGATCGCGCAAGAAAAATTTAAGCAAGTCGTTGAAGAGCAAAAGATCGAGCCGATCGGTACTCCAGTGATGACCGATCTCCATCGCCATCATGGCGAAGGCGCACACTTCAAAATTTCTTACGAAGTGAAGCCCGAGATCGTTCTTGCAAATTTCGAAGGCACCGAGATCGAATATCCGACCTACACCGTCAGTGATACCGATGTCGAAGATCGTATCCACTACTTGCGTTTTAATTATTCCGAGAAAACACCGACCGATACTGTCGCTGATCTCGAGACCATTGTCGGCCTGACCTTCACCGAGCGCACTGCGCCCGAAGGCGAAGAACCTAAGACCGAGCAGACCACAGTGTATCTCAAAGATCCGCAGATCGTCAGCGAGCTTCGCGATGCACTTGTTGGCAAAAAAGTTGGTGATGTGTTTGATATTGATCTGCCACGCACCGACACCGAGACAAAAGAATTAATGGAGCTGACGATCAATGTCCTTTCTGCCGAGAAAGTCACACTCCCTGAAATGACCGAAGAATTCTGCAAGAAGCTCAGCCGCGATAAATCGGCAACCGAGCTTGAAGTGAGAATTCTTGTTCGTCAAGAGCTTGAAGAAAATGCGAAGCGCCGCTCGCAAGAAGCGATGGAGTCGATGATGGTCAATGCACTACTGACCAAGCATGAATTCCTCGTGCCGCGTACGTATACATACCTCGTGATCGACTCGATGATAGCCGAAGCGAAAGAAGAAAACAAACGTCGTGGCTACCCAGAAGAATATGGCTTAGGCAGCGAAGAAGAATATCGCAAAGCCGCATGGGGCAATGCCGAAATGCGTGCGAAGTGGTTGTTGCTTCGTGATAAGCTCGTCGAAGCAATGAACATCACTGCTTCCGAAGAAGACCTGACCGCCATGGCAGAGCGCGACGCCGAGCAATACGGCATCGCCAAAGAAAACCTGCTAAAATATTATCTCTCGAACGAAGAGATCAAAGAACGCATCAAATCAGAAAAACTCGTCACCGAACTCAAGAACCAGTTTATCCTCAAAGAGAAACCGGTAACCAGCGAGGCGAAATAATATTGTATTCTGTAACTTAATTGTAAGATTCTGGGTATAACCTTCAACGTTTATTAACTGTTGATACGATGAAACTACCATTTAATTATTCTGCTGTTACGAGCCTTTATCAGGCTGACCCAATGTTTAACGCGCTTGTGCCGATGGTCGTCGAGCAGACCTCGCGCGGCGAGCGTGCTTATGATATTTTTTCGCGCTTGCTCAAGGAGCGTATTATTTTTATCGGTACTCCGATCGACGATACCGTCTCGGGTCTGATCATTGCACAACTACTGTTCTTAGAGTCGGAAGAACCTGATAAAGATATTAATATCTATGTCAATTCGCCCGGTGGTTCGGTCTCGGCAGGGCTAGCGATCTATGATACGATGCAGTACATCAAACCTGATTGCGCGACTATCTGCTTGGGTATGGCGGCTTCGATGGCATCGCTGTTGCTTGCAGGCGGCGCGGCTGGCAAACGCTCGGCGCTTCCGCACTCACGTATTATGATCCATCAACCGCTCGGTGGCACACAAGGACAAGCAACCGACATTGAGATCTATACCAGAGAAATGCTTCGTATCCGCGAAGAGCTCTATAGTATTTATTCGCATCACACCGGCAAACCGATCGAAGAGATCGCAAAAGATTCGGAGCGTGATAACTATATGAACCCGACGCAAGCGCAAGCATACCACTTGATCGATAACATTATGACCAAAAACGAATTAAAGTTATTGACGAAATAACTAATTAAATAATTATTCAGTAGGGCGGACTTTAGTCCGCCTTATTTTTTTAAAATTTATACGTCAAGGACAAACTCCCAACACCCGGCGTAATAAAAAGACCATTATCAGAATGCGGCTCGCCAAACTCCCGAGCTTCATCACGATGAACCACCCAAAGTCCTGTTGTTGTAGCAATAGCCGCACCTAAGAACGTATCACTGAGCCAATGCTGATCGTGATACATTCGAGAAAACGCCGTTACCGTCGCCGCACCATAAAGCAACACTGTTGCGATCGGATTTTTAATTCTCGCCGCTAAGACCGATGAGATCGAGAATGCTACCGTTGTATGACCCGATGGCAATGAGTTGCGACTGTTATCAAATGAAAGCGGATGGAATGAATAAGGTCCATCACTTGTGTACGGACGCGAACGACCGATCACATATTTAAGCACGGTCGTTGTTACACCAGCCAGAGCAAGCGTTTCGATCAGTTCTCTGCCGGTTGTGCGAAGGTCGTCGCACTTGAAGATCAAACCACCAAGATAGGTCACACCCACAACGGGACCCGCAACCAACAGATCACCGTAATGCCTTCCGGCTGTCATAATACTTGAAGTGATGTTATCGTGTGATGCCGACAACGCTATTCTCCGACCCGAAGAATCCAGCGTTGTTAGCAGAGCCGTGCCCCCGACAACGATAGCCGTGTTTCGCCAATCGGTACCATCGAAGCGCAACGGCTGTGTGTAGAAAATTCCGACATCGCCCCAGACGAGAGAAATATCATCACCGATGGTAGCAAACATTGATCGATGAACTTGGGTAGAGTCCGATGCGAAAACTGAATATGGAAAACACACAACAGCAAAGAGAACCATCAACACTTCTATTGAGTAACGTCTCATTCGGGTTTATTCTTTAGTCGAAGATATTTGTGAATTGCGATCTGCGACTGTACCAGTTCGGCTCCTGTTCTCGGGCGGCGATACCGATTCATTTTTCCTTTTGTGAGATAACGAGCTTTCACATTATCGGCTAATTGCAAGTCGATGTAAGTACGAAGCTGCTCGCGAATAGCTTCATCGTAGATCGGGAATGCAACTTCGATCCGATGACTAAGGTTGCGGGTCATCCAATCGGCACTCGAAAGATAGAAGCGCTCATTCCCATTATTATAAAAATAATACATCCGAGCATGTTCGAGATAGCGATCAATAATACTGATGCCTTTAATATTAGCACTAAACGACGGCGACCCAACGATCGGGCAACATATCCCTCGAATAACCAAATTAATTTTTACTCCGGCTAAGCTTGCTTCATAGAGCTTTGCGGTCATCTCCTCATCTTCAAGACTATTGAGCTTCAGCACGATGCGTCCCTTGCCGCCATCGCGAACATTCTTAATCTCTTTATCAATAAATTTGATCAACGACTTGCGAAGCGTGAATGGCGAAACGAGCAGATGGTCAAAATCTGCTTGACGTTCTTTGCGATTAAGTATTTGAAATACTTCTTTTACTTCTTTGGTAATTCTTTGGTCGGTCGTGAAAAAGCCAAAGTCGCCGTAGAGCTTCGAAGTTTTTTCGTTAAAATTTCCGGTTGAGAGGTAGCAGTAGCGTTTCTTTTCGCCGTCAACAACTTTTGTAACGATGCAGAGTTTCGAATGTACCTTCAAACCCGGGAAGCTATATAAGACTTTAATGCCGGCGCGTTCGAGCTCGCCTGCCCAATAGAGATTTTTTTCTTCGTCGAATCTCGCTTTGATCTCAATAAATGCCATCACTTCTTTTCCAGCAAGCACCAGATCTTTCAACGCCTCGATCACTTTCGAGTTGCTCGCCACACGGTAGAGTGTGATCTTCACCATGATCACCGTGGGATCATCAACGGCTTCTTTTAGAAAACGAATAACGTAATCGTATGTCTGGTAGGGATACATCACCAGCACGTCTTGCTTTTCGATAACATCAAAGATCGACTTTGCATCGGCAAGCGCGTTATGACTTAACAACGGCAACGGTTTATTTTCAAGCGATGGTATTCCCGGATTTGGGAATGACATCAGATCGCTAAAATTGTGATAACGCCCACCAGGGATAAGATCGGCAGAGGATAGTTTGAAGAATTTAGAAAATGCTTTCAATATTTCAGCCGGCATTTTCGGGTCAAATAAAAATCTTGCTGGTACTCCTTTTTTACGAATGCTGAGCCCTTCTTGGACTTTGCCCAACAGATCACCTTGGAATTCGTCGTCGATATGCAACTCTGCATCGCGAGTCAGTTTGATGGCATAGACCCCGAGCACTTCGAAGCGCGGAAATAATTCTTTCACCGAAAGACGAATAATATCATCGAGAAACATGATCCGAGTTTCTTTGCCCTCTTTCGGAAGCGTAAAAAATCTGGGAAGGACATCGCTCGGAATATCAACGATCGCATATTGCGCGCCGGCTTGCGACGGGACAAGTTCACGCTCGGCAACAGAGTGGGTCTTTGGTCCCAACTCGATCGCAAAATAGAGTGCGTTGGTCTTCAGAAAAGGGACGGCAAGTTCACTCCCTAAAAAAACAGGTTTTAGTTTTGGAAGAACGGTCTCTGAAAAATAGCTTCTTACCTGTTCTGCCTGAGTTGTGGTAAGTTCTGTTTCATTAACAAGAAAAATTTTATGCTAATGCAGTTCGGGAATTATGCGAGTCTGAAATATTTTCCCAAAGATCTCTTGTTGTGCACCCACGATCTTATGGATCTTCTTTAA
>JBBRNY010000068.1:0-12691 GCA_038229915.1 Kapaibacterium sp. (SeqCode)
ATGTAAAAGTCATCATCGAAGGCGAAGAAGAGATCGGCTCGCCGAATCTTGATAAATTTCTTTCTGATAACAAAGATCTCCTGAAATGCGATACCGTTCTTGTGAGCGACACACCGATGTTCGGTTACGATCAGCCTTCTCTTTGCTATGGCTTGCGCGGGCTTTGTTATATGCAAGTTGAAGTCACGGGTCCGAACCGTGATCTGCACTCTGGCTTTTTTGGCGGCGCGGTCGAGAACCCGATCCATGCGCGTGCAGTAATGATCTCGAAACTCAAAGATGCGAACGGGCTGATCTTGATCGATGGTTTTTATGACAACGTTAACCCGATATCGGATATCGAGCGCAAAGAATTTGCGCGACTTCCCTTCGATCAAAAAGCATTCATCAAAGATCTCGAAACCGATGCATCGCCCGGCGAAGAGGGCTACACCGAGCTCGAAAGAATGTGGGCACGCCCGACGCTTGATTCCAACGGTATCTGGGGCGGCTTCACTGGCGAAGGCGCAAAAACAGTGTTGCCATCAAAAGCGTATGCAAAAATTTCGATGCGCTTGGTGCCGAATCAAACACCCGATGAGATCGCAAAAAAATTCGAAGCTTTTTTTAATAAGATCAAACCTGCCGGAGTGACGATCAAGATCATCGATCTCCACGGCGGTATGCCGGCGGCGACCCCGATCGATTCCGACGGGATGAACGCCGCACGCAAAGCACTCAAGCAAGTTTTTGGCAAAGAGCCATTCTTGACACGCGAAGGCGGCTCGATCCCGATCGTCAATAGCTTCACGACGATCCTCGGCGCACCAACGGTGCTTATGGGCTTTGGCTTACCCGACCAAAACGCCCACTCGCCAAACGAAAAAATGAATCTCAATAATTTTCATCGCGGAGTAAAATGCGGCGCATTGTTCTATGAGAATTTGAAGCACTGAGAACTCTTGAATATTGTCATCCTGAGCCCAACGAAGGATCTCCTACGATCTAATCTTGAGGTCTTGTACCAGAGGAGATTCTTCAGTCGCGGAAACCGCGCAATAACGACAAATATTCGTTTGCTCCCTCAGAATGACAGGCTTTACCTTTTTCCTGGGAGGATGTGGAGAAGTTTCGGGTTTGTCATCCTGAGCCCGGCGAAGGATCTCCTACGGTCTAATCTTGAGGTCTTGTACCGAAAGAGATTCTTCAGTCTTGGAAGTATTTACCATCGCATAACCTTCTTATGCATCAATCACAACACTTTTACAGTACTATGCGCTGATCTTTAACTATTTTCTGTGTATATTTGTATATCCTTGAACATCTACAAAGCGCAACTATGAGATCGCTACATATTACACATTTTTGAATAATGAAAAAAATCATTATTTCCTGTATCATACTTTTATTTTGTGCAAGCATCTCCTCTGCACAAAATAAATCTCCAAATACAACAGAATCTCATAATGGCTGGCACCGCCAATATGTCGGAACAGACGACGGATTCCGATTCGTAAAGTTCTTCGATAAAAATACAGGATGGATCTGTGGGAATGCTGGATCGGCATTTCATTCAACCGATGGAGGGGAAACATGGAAAACATTCACTCCGCCTGCTGAATTTTCTTATGTGTATTTCCAAGATGATAATACCGGATATGCCGTCGGTAATCCCGTCAGTAATTTCAAACTAATCATTACCCATGACAAAGGGAAGACATGGTCTGATCCAGTAGATTTCATGTTATATGGTTATCGTGATATGGTCGTTTTTGGGGATACGATCAATATGATGTCCGACCAACAAATTGTAAGAAGCTCAGATGGTGGAAAAACATGGAAATTAGAAGCAGGTCTGACAGGTGGAAGTCGGATGCGCTTTGCAGATTCTCAACATGGATATGCTCTGGGGGATGCAGGGTATTTCCACTACACTATTAACGGCGGAATTAATTGGATAAAAACAAATATAACTGTCCCGTATGTACTATTGTCGGTTTTCCCACTCAGTAAGGATACTATTTTTGTAGTAGGGGAACAAGATTATATAGGATTTAACACTGAAGGAGGTCGTCAATTTACACCTTGGACTACCGCATATAAAACGCTAAAGGATACTATAAATTATGATATTTGTTTTTCAGATCAGCTTCACGGGTTTGTGACCGGCGCACCGGGTATTATTAAGAAAAGTACTGACGGCGGCAAAACATGGTTTAATCAAGCAAGTTCTGTTGAGTATCTAAAGGACACTTCTGACCCCGTCTTTATGCGCAGGATTTTTGCCCTCGATTCTCTCACAGCTTGGGCAGTTGGAGATGGTGGAATTCTGATTCACACAACCGATGGCGGCGGAGTAAACTCCGTCAAAGAACCATCATTGCAAACAATCTCTTCTCAAGTGTATCCTCAGCCAAGTTCAGGGGATGTGACGCTTCGATATTCATTGCCAACCACTGATAAGATCACTATTTCTATTACTTCGATAAATGGCTCGGAAGTACGAACACTCATGACCGGAATTCTCCAAAATGAAGGAGAACATCTACTGCCGATCAACCTGCGCTCCTCAGCATCAGGTCAATATCAATACTCGATCACAGGCAAGACGTATCATTCGCAAGGCTCTATTATCATTGTAAAATAATCGCTATGAAAAGAATCGCCTTCATCATAACAATGCTCTTGACCGCAAGCTTAACGGTTGCGCAAGCACAGAGCGGCTGGCACCGACAATACGTCGGAACAGACGACGGATTCCGATTCGTGAAGTTCTTCGATAAAAACAACGGATGGATCTGTGGAAATGCGGGCAATGCATTTCATTCAACCGATGGAGGAGAGACATGGAAAACATTTACTCCACCTGCTGAATTTTCTTACGTGTATTTCCAAGATGATAATACCGGATATGCCGTCGGTAATCCCGTCAGTAATTTCAAACTAATCATTACAAAAGATAAGGGTAAGACATGGTCGGATCCAGTAGATTTCATGTTATATGGTTATCGTGACATGGTCGTTTATGGGGATACGATCAATATGATGTCCGACCAACAAATTGTAAGAAGCTCAGATGGTGGAAAAACATGGAAATTAGAAGCAGGTCTGGCAGATGGAAATCGGGTGCGCTTTGCAGATTCTCAGCATGGGTATATTGTGGGGGCGACAGGGTATTTCTATTATACAGTAAATAGTGGAATTACTTGGTTTGAAATACAAACGCATGTCCCGTACAAACTGTCGTCGGTTTTCCCACTTACTAAAGACACTCTTTTTGTAGTGGGGGAAAATGATTATATAGGATTTAATACTGAAGCAGGGCGGTCGTTTACAACTTGGACTCCGGCTCATCATCCGCTTAAAGATACTGGTTACACTGGTTACTATGACATCTCGTTTTCAGATCGTTATCACGGTTTTGCATCTGGCTCTTCAGGTGTTATTCAAAGGACTACTGACGGTGGGCTGAATTGGTATAGTCAAGAAACAACAGTTATCTATTTGAAAGATACATCTGACTTTGTAGCACTTCGTAGAATTTTCGCATTGGATTCCCTCACCGCTTGGGCTATTGGAGATGGCGGACTATTACTTCACACTTCAGACGGAGGTGGAGTAAACTCCGTGAAAGAACCACCTCTGCAAACGATTTCTTCACAAGTCTATCCTCAGCCAAGTTCTGGTGATGTGACACTTCAGTATTCATTACCGACCACCGATAAGATCACTATTACGATTACTTCCATCAACGGTTCGGAAGTGAGAACACTGATGACCGGAATTCTCCAAAACGAAGGAGAACATCTACTGCCGATCAACCTGCGCTCCTCAGCATCAGGTCAATATCAATACTCGATCACAGGCAAGACGTATCATTCGCAAGGCTCTATCATCATAATTCATTAGTGTCTGCTCGATCGTATCAACCCGATTGCTGCGACTAACGCCCACGTTCCTTCGAGAACGACGAATGGGACGAAGCCGATCAGTACTGAGGCATAACACGACATCCCGGCACCGATGATATTGAGTAACCCGTAGCTCTTGCTCTCGGGCGAGATCATTTTGAAAAGATTCAGGAAGAATGCTATTAAGAGTAGCGTTACTCCGAGCGATCCGATAATATCTGAAGTGGTCATTTTTTTGATATCCTGTTGTGGAAGTATTTACCAACGCATTACGTTCTTATGCATCAATAACAACACTTTTACAGTACTATGCGCTCGTTCTATTTATTCTTGGTTCTTTCTTTGGTCGCACTATCAGCCCGTGCGCAGGTCTTGGCACAAGCCGACAGCCTCATTGCTCAGGGGAAATATCAATCTGCCTACAAACTCTTAGACTCAAAGGACCCGAAAAATGCAAAGCCCGAGATCGTCATCAAGAAGATCGAGGTGCTGACGAAATACTATACGAAAAATATAATGTTTAATATTTTTGGCCTAAAAGATCTCGAAAAAGGTGAGCTACTTGCCGCGATTCGCGAACAGCCACAGGGGGCATATCAGATGATCCCATACGAAACCGAAGAAATCCTTGAAGGCTTGATAAAAAAATATCCGAAAGACTATTCACTGCGAAATTCGCTTGGTAATTTTTATTACGAGGCGTATGCACTCTATGGAAGCAATTGGACGAAGCCCGACTCGGTGTTGCTCGACTCGATCAAATCAAATTTATCGTCTGCTTCTGCACACAAAGCAACGACTTCCGAATCTGAATCACATCTCGGATATAGTTATCTGATCAGCAAAGACTACGACCGCGCCGCCGAGCACTATCAACGTGCGCTCACCTTAGGCTCGAAGGATGTTGACGATCATTATCATTTGAGCGTCAGCTTGTTATCGCTCAATAAAGCTCAAGAGGCACTCCCCCACGCAAATCTCGCTCTCGGAAATTTTAAGGATTCTATTTCGATAGGAGATCTTTCTTTTTTACTAGGACAAATTTATCAAACGCTGGATTCGTATGATAGTAGTCTGAAATATTATACCCGCACACTTGCCTATAATAGCAAGTACGATGCTGCCTATCAGCACCTCATACTCCTTGGGCTCCAACACCAACAGCCAAAGCAAGCGCAAGAGACCGCACTACAATACTTTGCAAAATATATGGATCAAGTCAGTCTCAGTGCGATCGTCGAACTATATCACAATAGTGAACACGACAGCGAAATACTCGATCTGTTTTCAAAACTCAAAGAGCAATATAAAGCTGATACTGAGAATCTTGCCGGCATACATTTGATGCAAGGACAATTCTATATGCTTACCGGCGACAAAACAAATGCCCTCAGATCATTTGAAACATCCCGCGATATGTTTCACAAAGTCTATCCCAAAGACCACGATATTTTCCCGGCGATCGATGTGCTTATAAATTCGACAAGAGAATAACATACTTTAAAAACAACAGTCCGCCATTTCTGGCGGACTGTGTTGTGCTGGTTGTTGTGTACGGTTATCTTCCTTTGCGTAACCAGAGTCCCACTTTAGTATCGATCGTATAAGTATCGACCGATCCGTCGCCGCTCGTGCGAGTAATTTCAAGTGTTGCGGTGCCGTCGCCATTAAAGGTGATCTTGGTATCACGAACAATGTTCGTGCCTTTGCTCGTTGTTGCAGTAAAATGCGAGTTAGCAGGTCCTTTTAAGAACGAATGCTTGAGCGAACCATCGTTCTTCTCGATGAGCGTATCACCAACGAAGTTCATCGTCATCGAATGAGTAAAGGTACGGTCGCCATTTGATGCGGTATGAAATGTGCTCTCACCATTACGGTTATAGGTGCCATTCAAGATCGGAATACCAGAGATGATATTCGTGATCGTCCATGATCCGGTTGCAGTGTCTTCGACATCAAGACGATCGCCATATTCTTTGGTTTTCTGTTTTGATACAGTAACGGTGATCTTATCGGTCGAACCTTTGACAAAGTCTTTGGTAAAATTACCACTTGCATCAAAGAACGTATAGATATACGTGATCAACCCATTGTAGCTGAACTTCCCTGATGTCTTTGTTCTGGTGACCACAACAGTATGCTGTCCGGTTGTCGGATCATACGATGTGTCACGGCTCATTGGCGTAAGGCTCTTTGGGTCGAACGTTGTACCTGGGATTGTGCCGCTTGTTGTGAGTGACATAACATCACTAAAACTGACACCAGCCCCGCCCGATTCTGTACCAAGCGATGAAGCCTGCATATCTGCGGCAGCTTCTGAGTCATACTCCTGAGTTGCTTGTGGTTCGACCGAATTATCTTTGCAACCGACGACCAGCATAGAAGTGATCGAGAGTGTTGCTGCTAATAGGAAAGCCGTAAAAAAGGCTTTGCTGAATGTATTGGTCATTGATATCTCCTTCAGTGAATAGTTAATGAAACTTTGAACAATAGAGGCGCTACTATGAAGAAGGTTTAATCAACGAATATGAATTTCAATTCATAATAAAAAAAACGGGCTGTAACAGCCCGTTTTTAAAAACATATCTCTATTGATTAGTCTCTGAGTCTTGGGTCGAGAGCATCGCGTAGTCCATCGCCAACGAGATTGTAACAGAGAACCGATAAGAAGATCATCAGACCCGGAAACACTGCCAACCACCAAGCTGATACATTGCCACGAGCATCGGCAAGCACACTACCCCACGTGACGATCGTCGGTGGCACACCAAAACCGAGGAATGAAAGACCGGCTTCGGTCAAGATAGCCGAGGCTATTCCAAAGGCGATAGAGACAAGCAACGGAGCAAGTGCATTGGGTAATACTTGACGGAAAATAATTCGTGTGTTCGAAAATCCGACCGCTGTTGCGGCAGCAACATACTCCATATTTCGAATTCGCAAAAATTCCCCACGAGTAAACCGAGCAAGTGATGGCCAACTCGTCAGACCAATTAATATCATCACCAACCAGATCGAACCTGATTGAAACATCGCAACAACCGTGATGATCAAAAAGAACGTCGGGAAAGTAATAACCAACTCGATCAAACGAGAAATTGCGACATCAACCCAACCGCCATAATATCCTGCAAGTGAGCCAAGAAGCACGCCGAGCAAAATTGCAATAGACATCGAAAGAAAACCGATCGTCAAGGCGATTCGCGATCCGTGAATAATCCCTGCCAAGACATCTCTTCCTATCGCATCAGTACCAAGCAAATGACTACCACCCGGAGGTGCAGTATTATGCTCAAGATCCTGATTCGAAGACCGATAGCGTATCGGCGTCCATATCGTTGAGCTTAATTTGCCTTCTTGGTCGAGTTGTTTCCAATCGGTATTTACTAATTCCGCATTCCAACGATCAAGCCCGAGCCCAACGATATAATCCTTGACAACGGGAAAGTATAATGTACCATTGTACTTTGCCATGATCGGCTTATCGTTTGCAAGAAAATCTGCA
Source organism: Kapaibacterium sp. (SeqCode) (assembly GCA_038229915.1). Lineage (GTDB taxonomy): Bacteria > Bacteroidota > Ignavibacteria > Palsa-1295 > Palsa-1295 > JAFDZW01. The sequence continues at coordinate 7,396 of JBBRNY010000068.1, forward strand.
AAGATAGCGATCGTAAATAAAAAGAACACGACATACAGTGCCCAAAGAGAGACTTTGTTCTTTTTGAATTGATGTCGCACCAGACTCCAATACGACTGATTAACAGCCTTACGCGATTTTTCGCGATCGAGCTCGTCTTGGGAAACTGGTAGAATAACTTTTTCTTCAGCCATACAATAATAAAATTTTCGTTAGCTGCTCTTGCGTGAAAATGCAATGCGTGGATCAACGACAGAGTACAATAGATCTGCCAACAACAAACCGACAAGTGTCAAGACTGCCGAGAGTGTAAACTCTGCCATAATAACAGGATAGTCACGCGCAGTCAATGCCTGAAAAGCTAGTTGTCCCAAGCCAGGTACTGTAAAAATTGTTTCAATAACCACCGAACCACCGATCATTGCCGGCAATACGTATGCTATGATCGTGATGATCGGGATGAGCGAATTTCGAAGCGCGTGTTTATAGATCACAACGTTTTCCGATAATCCCTTGGCGCGCGCAGTACGAATAAAGTCCTGACGGATGACTTCCAACATCGAGCCACGCATCTGTCGTGAGAGATAGGCAAAGCTTGCGTAGGTCGAGATCGTGATCGGAAGTATCATGTGCCACAAAAAATCAAGCGTTCGCGTCATCCAAGGGTCTTCCGGTGAGATGTTCATCGATTGAATACCCGAGTTCGGAAACCACGCTAAGAAATCGCCGCCACCAAAGAAAATGATCGCCATCGTGCCGATCCAAAAAGCCGGAAGCGAATAAAGGATATACGAGGTGATCGAAGTTATCCGATCAGTGGTCGTGTTTTGATGTGTCGCCGAATATATTCCTAAAGGAATTGCAATGAGATAGGCAAGAATTATTGAGACAAGTGATAAAAAGATCGTGATCGGCAGTCGCTCTACCATCTTATCTAAGACAGGCCTGTTGTCTTGAAATGATTTTCCAAAGTCAAGATGGAACAGGTCGATCACCCAAACAGAATATTGATTATCGTTGCCATTCCATTTGAAGGTCACGCGGTCACCGAGCGGTAAGAGCTTTCCGTCTTTATCTTTTTGATCTGTGAAGACCGTCCAAAACCAGACCGGCATATCCAGATGCCATTGCGCTCTGATCTGTTTGATCATCTCCTCATTGACCTGGTTGCCGCGCATATTGCCCTCACCGCCGACACCGGCTTTGAGTTCGGCTGGGTCGCCGGGTGCAAGTCGCGAAATAGCAAATGAGATAACCGTTATTAAAAATAACGTCGGTATGAACAGTAGTATGCGTCGAAGAACGTATTGGAACATTCGTTTTGTCGTTTATTCTTTTAAGGCTACGCTGAGCCGAACACAAAACATGAACACAAATTTAGCAATAAAACAAGCACACCGCGTCAATTCCGAAGAATTGATGCTTATAACCCATCGGCCAAAGTCTCGTTTCTGCCCGGACCTAATGAGATGATCCCGAGCGAAACACCGATCTCTTTTTCTATCGCCAAGAGATATTTCTTTGCCGTTTCGGGCAATGCTTCTCGCGAAGTAATACCATCAAAGTCGTTCTTTCCCCAACCTTCGAATGATTCGTAGATCGGTCGAATATTCGCCAGTGCTCTGAGGTCAGTCGTAAAATGTTCAAGGCGTTTGCCATCGGTTGTACGTTCGTAATGCGTACAGAGTTTGATCTCATCCATACCCGAAAGTACGTCAAGCTTCGTCAGTGCAATGGAGTTGATACCATTGAGCATCGAAGTATATCGTACTGAAACAGCATCAAGCCAGCCACAACGGCGTGGGCGACCCGTAGTTGCCCCAAACTCATGCCCCACCTTACGAAGTAACTCGCCGGTCGAATCAAGAAGCTCGGTTGGGAAAGGTCCGTTTCCGACACGTGTCGAATATGCTTTGACTACACCGATAACATTATCAATAGATGTCGGCGGTATGCCAAGCCCTGTGCAAGCACCGCCTGCGGTGGGGTTGCTTGAGGTGACATAAGGATAGGTACCGAAGTCAATATCAAGTAATGCCGCTTGTGCACCTTCGGCAAGAATTCGTTTGCCTTGCTTGATCGCCGTATTGAGCATTAGTGCAGTATCGGTCACATAGGGATCGATCTCTGAATCAAATGCCTGATATTCTGCGACGATCTTTTCGACATCACAGAGGTCTTTCGAGTCATAGAAACTCGAGAGCAACTCATTCTTCTCGGTAATGTTCTGACGAAGTTTTTCAGTGAGCGAAGGACGGTCGAGCAGATCGACGATACGAATACCTTTACGAGCAAATTTATCTTCATATTCGCAACCGAAGCCGCGCCCAGATGTACCGACAGCTTTTGAGCTATCGATCATTCAAAATATCGCTTCCATTGCCTTATCTATCAACTTGTGATAGGGCATAATTAGATGGGCGTTGTAGGAAATAAACAGTCGGTTTTTCACGGTAACACCTGCGGCCTGGAGCATAGCGATCTCTTCGCGAAGGGCAACCGGGTCGATCACGACACCATTACCGATCACACAAAGCACATCAGGTTGAAAAATACCGCTTGGGATAAGATGGAGTACAAATTCTTTCCCATCAGGAAGTTTGATGGTGTGCCCGGCGTTTGCACCGCCTTGGTACCGTGCTACATAATCGGATTTGGCGGCAAGTCGATCTACGATCTTGCCTTTTCCTTCATCGCCCCACTGGGAGCCAAGCACGATTGTTACAGGCATAGCCCGTTATGATTTTGATGAATAAATCCAGTTTATGAAAGCTCTATCGCTTGAGACCCAAAACTTCTGAAAGCTTCGTGAGCTCAAGCAGATGAGTAAATTGTATATTCGGCTCTTCGATAGCCAGTGTCGCCCCTACGGTCTGTGCCGCTTCGCGAGCACCAAGCAGCATTCCGAGACCAGAGCTATCAACAAAGCCAACAGCGGCCATATTGATCACCACAGATTTGACACCACCGGCAGTAGTGATCTCATCACGAAGGAGCTTTGCGAAACGCATCGCTTCTGCACCACCGGTCAGGTCGCCTTTTAAGCCGACCTTCAGCAGTTCACCTTCTTTAGTGATCGTTGATGTCATAACTATTTCCTCGGATTATGCGGCAGAAGCCATTTGCTTCGCTTTCTGACGAGCACCTGTTGTTGGTAGCAACTCAGGTTTCATTTCTTTATTGCGGTGAATGTAATCATACGCAATAGCCGAAGCAACAAAGATCGAAGAATATGTTCCGGTGATCACACCAACAAGCATCGTAAATGCGAATCCGCGAAGAACTTCACCGCCCCAAATAAATAACACGAGCAATGTCAAGAACACTGTGCCCGAAGTGATGATCGTTCTCGGGAGCGTTTCGTTGATCGCTCGGTTCATTAATGTTTTCATATCGGCGCCTTTGTACTTGCGCTGATCTTCTCGGATACGATCAAAGATAATAACAGTGTCGTTAACCGAGAACCCGACGATCGTTAAAAATGCCGCCAGCATCGTCGAATTCATTTCGAGATTGAGCCACGGGAAAAAACCATTAAAAATAACGGCGAAGGCAAATGCCACCAGCACGTCATGAACAATAGCAATAACCGCACCAAGCCCAAACACAAATCGGAATCGAAACGCAAGATAGATCAGGATCGTAAGACAGGTAAACAAAACGGCAAGAATAGCCTTTTGTTTTAGCTCGGCTCCGATCTTTGCCCCGATATGCGTATTTTGCATCAGCATTGCTTTATTATCAGCAATACCTTTTTCGAGTGATGTCTGTACTTCTTTCGTTGTTTGCGCGCCCGCACCTGCTCCGGCTGCGCCTTCACGAACACGAATAAGCACGCCTGATTCATCGGCGCCGTAATACTTTACTTCAGCACCACGGAAACCACCGCCATCAAGAGCAGTGCGGATCTGCTCGATCTGCACAGTTTTTTGAAATTTTAATTGTATTTCAGTACCACCGGCAAAATCAATTCCGTACTCCGGTCCTTTGACAAGAGCCCAGATGATTCCGGCTAAAGTGACGAACGTCGAAACAAAATACCAGGTGCGACGCTTGCCGATAAAATCAATTTGTGTTTGTCTGAAGAATCTCATATCGTAAACTTTTTGCTTAGTGGTGGATTAACCAAATTTGATCGAATTCGGAGCGCGCTCCAAAAGAATATCGAAGATCACGCGAGTGATGACGATAGCGGTAAAGAGTGATGCACCGATACCAATCATCAAAGTAACGCCGAAGCCCTGAACGGTACCCGTACCCATCGAGTACAATATGACGCCCGAAAAGAAAGCTGTTAAGTGACCATCGAAGATCGGAGCAAATGCACGCTTATAACCGTCGTCGATAGCAAGTTTGAGCGACTTCCCGCTCGCAAGTTCTTCTCTGATACGCTCATAGATCAGCACATTCGCATCAACGGCTATACCAACGGTCAACACGATACCAGCCATACCCGGAAGTGTTAAGGTCGCTTTGAAAGCGGCAAGCACAGCAAGGGTAAAGAGCAAGTTGATCATCACGGCAATATCAGCGACAAAACCGCCGGTCATATAATACATTGCCATAAAGATGATGACAGCTAGAAAACCGAAGAAGATAGATTCTGTACCTTTAGTAATAGAATCCGAACCAAGCGAAGGTCCGACGACCTGCTCTTGAATGATCTTGACCGGAGCAGGAAGCGCACCGGCTTTGAGCACGATCTTCATTAGATTTGCTTCAGCCATATCACGCGAACCGGTAATTTCCGAATTACCACCCTCGATCTTACCGTTGACTTTCGGTGCAGAGTACACCACATTATCAAGTACAATAGCTACTTGTTTGTCAATATTAGATTCAGTGATACGAGCCCACATACGAGCACCGTCATCATCCATTTTCATGGTAACTTTCGGTTGCCCATCGCGGAGTTCAGCACCGGCATCAATGATATACTTGCCAGTCAACTCAGCTTGAGCATTCAGGAAGTACAACTCATAGAAACTTTCGCCTTTTTCAGCTTTGTTCGGGCGGCTGAACGCAAACGTCATTTCGCCTTCATAGAGAGGCTTCACATCGTTGCGTGCGAGAATATCCAATACAGTACGGCGATCAGCTTCGGATACATAGATCTGTCCGGACTTTGTTTGTCCTTTTCCGATGATCGCTGTAAAAGGATGTTCCTTCGAGAATTTTGCAGCGGCTTGGTCTTTCGAAAGACCAGCATATTCAAGACTATCAGCAAGACGAGATGAGTCTTCGGCAGACATCTTTTTATTGTCAGCCATCATACTGTCTTTTTTCGTACTATCGGTTTTCGTTGCTTTTGCCATTG
>JBBRNY010000069.1:0-12650 GCA_038229915.1 Kapaibacterium sp. (SeqCode)
ATGCGATGCGCGAAACATACTATACGCAATTGCTCGGATTGTTTGATGGTGGTGCTGATCTATTTTGTATCGAGACCAGCCAAGATCTTTTACAAATGAAGTGTGCTCTTGCCGCGGCAATGGATGTCTTTGCCGAACGCAAGAAACAACTTCCGATCGTTGCCTCGGTAACAATCGAAACAATGGGCACAATGTTGATGGGCACAGAGATCGGCGCGGCGCTTACGGCGCTCGACCCGTATGATATTATCTCGCTCATCGGGATGAATTGCGCAACCGGTCCGAAAGAGATGGAAGAGAATGTTCGCTTCCTCGCTAAAAACTCGACGAAGCCAATTTTTTGTATGCCGAATGCAGGCTTGCCCGAAAATGTCGGTGGCGTTGCGCATTATCATCTTACTCCGGCAGAAATGGGCAAATGGATGACTCATTTCGTGAGCGATCTTGGGGTGTCGGTCATTGGCGGATGCTGTGGCACCACCAAAGATCACATCGCAACACTTTCGGGACTATCCGAGACTATTAGATCAGCCCAGAGAGAAGTTACTTGGACACCGGCGGCATCGTCGATCTATTCTCCAGCTCCGTTCGATATGGAGCCTGCTCCAGTGATCATCGGCGAACGGTGTAATACCAATGGCTCGAAAAAATTTCGCGAGTTGATCCTTGCTGAAGATTATGAAGGTGCTGTGAATATGGCAAAAGAGCAAACCAAAGAAGGAGCGCACATGCTCGATCTTTGCGTGGCGTATGTCGGGCGCGATGAAGTACGGGATATGCGCGAGACAATGAAAATTTTTAATACGCAGGTCACGTTGCCTGTGGTGATCGACTCGACCGAATACCCCGTTATCGAAGAAGCCTTGAAGCTTTATGCCGGTCGTACAATTATTAACTCGATCAATCTCGAAGACGGCGAAGAGCGTATGGCTCACGTGTTGCCGCTTTGCAAACGCTATGGGGCGGCGGTGATAGCTCTGACGATCGACGAGCAGGGAATGACAAAAACTCGCGAGCGCAAAGTAGAAGTTGCCGAGCGTATCATTGATCTGTCGGTCAATAAATATGGAATGCGCGAAGAAGATCTCATCTTCGATACGCTCACGTTTACACTTGGTTCGGGTGATGAAGAATTCCGCAAAGCGGGAATCGAAACCATCGAAGCAATTCGTTTGCTGAAAAAACTTCATCCGAAAGTCCGCACAGTTCTTGGTGTATCAAATATCTCTTTTGGCTTGAACCCTCATTCGCGTCATGTGCTCAACTCGGTGTTTTTGCACTATGCGATCGAAGCAGGGCTTGACATGGCGATCGTTCATTCAGGAAAAATTATGCCGCTTCATAAAATTGACGAAAAAGGCAGACAGCTTGCGCACGAGGTCATCTTCGACGAACGCAAATGGGAAGCGGTTACGAAAGCGGCGTAACGATTAGACTATTTCCAGCAATATTACATTTCTAAACAAAGTGCAATAGCATTTAATATTTCATCGAGTTCTACGCTCGTGAGAGTGCCCATTCTTTTCAGGAAGCGTTCTGTCGAAAGGGATTTGCACTGGAGACAATCGGCGGAGGAAGGTTTTTTCAAGCCACTTGTTTTTGATGCTTCTAATTTAACATGCCACGGAAATTCTCGGTAGTAGTCTTTATACTCAGTTATTGGTACAACGATCTTTACGGGGAGAAGCCCAAGGTCATCGCTGGAAAGTACAACAGCCGGACGAGTTTTTTTTATTTCCGAACCTATAGTAGGATCAAAAGAGATCTGCCAGATATCACCTCGACGAATTGTTGTAGCCATTAATACTCAAGCAGGTCTGGTACGTCCTCGATCAGCTCAAGATCATGAGCTTCTAATGCCGTCACTGCTTTTCGGGTAGCATCTACTAAGTATGCCGAGCGGGCATCTTTACGCAAGCGTCGTAACGAGGTTGCTGTTGGCATAGTTGTTTTGCTAAGGGCATCCATTTCTTTTTTTACAAGCTCGATCACCAGTGCCGATGCTGGTATGCCGCGCTGTGTTGCCAAACGTTTGATATCCGCCTTGTCCTTCGGGGATAATTTCATCCCAAACCAGACGATCTCTTCGTGCTTTTTGGGTCTTCCTTGAATTGCTGTTCTCATAGTAATTGCAACGAAATACAAGTAAATATAATTTCGTTGCTTTCTCTTGATTTTCGCCTTTATAGTAAAGGACGAAAATCGTAATTTCTGTGTTAGTTATTTCCGTTATAAAACCAACTACTATGGGCAGAGCATTCGAATTTAGAAAAGTACGTAAAATGAAGCGCTGGGACAAGATGTCCAAGGCGTTTACGAAAATTGGTAAAGAACTTGCGATCGCTGTGAAGCTTGGCGGAGCTGATCCGCACGGGAATCCGCGCCTTCGCTCTGCCATAGCCAACGCCAAAGGCGTCAATATGCCAAAAGATCGCGTCGAAGGTGCGATCAAACGTGCTTCGAGCAAGGAAGCCGAAAATTTTGAAGAAGCGCTTTACGAAGGCTATGGTCCTTATGGTATCGCGGTGATGGTCGAGTGCGCAACCGATAACCCGACTCGTACCGTTGCTAACATTCGTAATTATTTTGTCAAAGCCGAAGGCTCGATCGCGATGAGCGGATCGTTGGCATTTATGTTCGAGCGTAAAGGAGTGTTCCGTATTCCGGCTGCTGGCATCGATCGTGATGCACTCGAGCTTGAACTCATAGACTACGGCGCAGAAGATATTAAAGAAGAAGATGATGAATTGGTCGTCTATACTTCGTTTGCCGATTTTGCCGGTATGCACAAAGCGCTCGAAGAAAAGAAGATCGCGGCTACCGAGTCAAAGATCGAGCGTATCGCAACCACGACAAAAGAGCTGACCGAAGAACAAGCCGAGGAAGTGTTCGAGATGATCGAAAAAATGGAAGAAGACGATGATGTGCTCGCTGTCTATCACACGGTAGCATAAAGAAAGATTTTTTATTTCGGTCCTGTTTTTTTGTAAATTACAATATGAGTGATGAGCACCATTCCATATATGATACGCTGAAGAGCTACTTTGGCTATGACGAATTTCGTCCGCTTCAGCGCGAGATCATCGAAGATACCCTTGCCGGAAGAGATACATTTGTCTTGATGCCGACCGGCGGTGGTAAATCGCTTTGCTATCAGCTTCCGGCGTTACACTCAAAAGGTCTTGTCGTCGTCGTCAGTCCGTTGATCGCTCTGATGAAAGATCAGGTTGATAGTTTGAATGAGCTTGGAATAAAAGCAACCTTCCTCAATAGCTCGCTTGACCCGCAGGAAAATGAGCATCGAAAAGATCTTGTAAGACGTGGCGCAGTAAAGCTTCTCTATTGTGCACCTGAGCGGCTGCTCATCCCCGAATTTCTCGGCTTCATTGCAAAACTGAATATCGCATATTTTGCGATTGACGAAGCGCATTGTAACAGCGAATGGGGGCATGATTTTCGTGTCGAGTATCGCCAGCTATCGATCTTAAAAAAGAGATTTCCTAAAACTCCGATCATTGCTCTGACGGCAACGGCAACGACTCGTGTAGCCGATGATATTGTACAACAATTACAATTAAAATCGGTCAAGCGTTACAAAGCAAGTTTCAACCGTCCCAACCTCACCTATCTCGTCAGACCGAAGCAAGAGACGTTCGACCAGCTGATCTCCTTTCTAAAAAGTCATAAAGATGAATCGGGCATTATCTATTGTATGAGTCGCGACTCGACCGAGCGACTTGCCAAGAAATTAAAAGATAAAGGATTTAAAGCTCTTGCTTATCATGCAGGATTAGATAACAAGCTTCGTTCGAAAAACCAAGAACTCTTCATTCGTGACAAAGTAGATATTATCTGCGCCACGATCGCATTCGGAATGGGCATTGATAAATCGAATGTGCGCTTTGTCGTACATTATGACATATCAAAAAATCTTGAAGGATATTATCAAGAGACCGGTCGCGCAGGGCGTGATGGGTTGCCGTCGGATTGCTTGTTGTTCTATTCGCGTGGTGATAAGATGAAGCTCGAACGCTTCATTCAAGACATTAGCGATCCAAAAATAGCCCAGCACCAACGTCTCGCCCTCGCCGAGATGTGCAATTATGCCGAGCTGACGAGTTGCCGCAAAAGCTATGTGCTCGAGTATTTCGGCGAAGAAATGACCCAGCCAAATTGCGGTGCGTGTGATAACTGTCTTGGAATAACAACTCGATCAGAAAAGGCAGATCTCACGATCGAAGCGCAGAAGTTTTTGTCAACGGTCATTCGAACAAAAGAGGGCTTCGGCGCAGCCTACATCACTGAAATTTTGATGGGCGAAGACAATGAGCGAATCCTCCACAATCGCCATCATACGCTAACGACTTTTGGCATTGGTAAGAACCATAAGAAAAAAGTGTGGCAACACATCGGCCAAGAACTCGAAAGAGAAAAGTATCTTGTTCGTCATGGTGAGTATAATGTGTTGAGATTGACTCCGAAAGCAAAGACCGCCATTGAGAGTAAATCTCCCATTTGGCTTTCCGGAATTCCGGAAGCTACCAAGAAAGATGCGCGCGAAGAAAAATCGCGTACGGCGATCGCTGATATGCCGGAGATGAATGCGAAATTATTCGATGTCTTGCGTGCTGTTCGTACACAGATCGCTACCGAGAGAGATCTGCCGCCGTACGTGATCTTTCACGATACAGTGCTCAAACAAATGACAGCATTGCTTCCGGAATCGGTTGATGATCTCTTGAAATTATCAGGCGTCGGTGAAAAGAAAGCAAAGGATTTTGGGCATCTCTTTATATCGGCTATCGAAGAATTCAGGAGCGGTCATAAAGAAATTGCAAAAGTTGAATTGAAGAGAGAAGAAGCAATTGCCCCAAAATTCAAAGAGACGGCATTCGAATCTATTGGTCTCTTTGCCAAAGGAAAAACGATAGACGAGATCGCGACCGCTCGGAGCATCAGTAAGGCAACCGTCGCTGAACATCTCGGAGATGGATTGTTGACCGGCGTGATAAACAGTCTCGATAGATTAGTCGCTGCCGAAAAAACGGAGAAGATCCGTAAAGCGTTGATCGACACAAAAGCGATCTTTCTGAAGCCGGTAATGGAGTATCTCAATGATCCATCGATCACCTATGAAGAGATCAAGTTCGTACGAGCGTTCGACAACCGAAAACGCTAATATCAAAAAACGTTTAACTACCGTTGTAGCAACTGCTGTGCAAGCTTGATAGCAGTGGCTTCGCGCTTCAATTCTTCTTGGCGCTCCTTCGGGATCTGATTCCAGTGAATATCAAGAATAGCACCTTCGAGGACATAGATCATCACCACGCTTGGGTTGAAGCGTTGCTCGACCAAAGCACGAAACACCTCGACGGCGCCGCGGTCTTTGATATCCTTAACGGTAAGCACACCGATCGCTTTGAGCCAGCCTGTCGTGACCGGTCCGAATGATAACGGCTGTTCTTCTTCTTTTTTTGCGGCAATTTTTGGCATATCTTACGTCTTTAATTTTTTCTTTTTTGCCGCCGGAAACAGCACATTGTTAAGAATTAAACGGTAGCCCGGGCTATTTTTATGTAGCTTGAGATCTGTCGGGGGATCACCAACCATGTGCTGATAATCCTCCGGATCATGGCCACCATAAAAAGCGAAGAAGCCACGACCAAAATTTGAAAAGAGATACCGAACCTGATCGGTCCCTTCGCGCTCACCAAGGATCGTCACCGACTTCTTGATCAACGACTTATGAAACATCGTTGTCTGCCCCATAAATCCACGAACAACGTTTACATGGTTTTGCGTCAGCATTGTCGGCACTGGGTCGAACTTTGCCGAAAAATCAAACAGCGTAAAATAGTCGTTGTCTTGACCACCTATTTCGTTTGGCTGTACGTCGATATTCGAATATTCATAGACGAACGGACTTATCTCCACCTTAAAATTTTCGAACGCAAATGTTTTACTGAAATCAAGCTTCGAGCTATAATCAGGATCAACAGGATCGCCATCGAACACCGCATCACAAATATCGGTATTGTCTGCCGCGATCGCGATGTCATAACTATCGGTTGCCGAGCACATGGCGAACATAAAGCCGCCGTTGCCGACGTAGTCCTTTATTTTTCTGACAACTGCTTTCTTCAACTCGCTTACTTTTGTGAAGCCCAGTTTTTTTGCTTCGGTTTCGAGCATACGTACTTGCGACTGGTACCACGGCTCGTTGCGCGAACTTCCATAAAACTTTCCGTACTGCCCGGTAAAATCTTCGTGATGCAAATGTAGCCAATCATATTTTGCGAGTTTCCCAGAGATCACTTCGTCGTCCCACACTTTTTCGTATGGTACTTCGGCATAATCGAGCGCAAGCGTCACCGCATCATCCCACGGTTGAAAACCCGGCGGAACATAGACAGCGATCTTCGGTGCTTTTTCGAGTTTCTCGACATCCATATTCTTGTCATTCGATTGGACAAGATCATAGATCGACTGAGCACTCGATTGATCGACCTGCTGAAACGATACCCCACGAATTCGGCACTCGGCGGCGATAAGATCGGAATAATCCATCATAAAGCTACCACCACGATAATTCAGAAGCCAATCAACCTCGATGCTTTTACTGAGCGCCCAATAAGTAATGCCATAGGCTTTGAGGTGGTCGTTTTGCTGTAAGTCCATAGGAATCATAAGCTTCGACTGCCCAAAGAGCGACGAAACCATCAGAAAAAGCGAGCCTATGATCGTTACGAGATACTTCATACTTCTGTAAGACAGACTATAACACAAAAAAAGTCCCCATTATCTCTCATACGAGAAAAAATGGGGGTTGTGTCAAAAGCCGAAAAATTATTGATTGAGCGAGCTTTGGATATACGCGATCACATCAGCGATCTGCTGATCGTTAAGAATATCTTTCGAATAGAACGGCATCGCCGATGAACCGGTGCGGATAGCTTGTGCCACATAGTTCATATCAGAGGCTGCATCAACCATCGAAGGTCCAACTTTTTTTGATTTCAGATCGTGGCAGTTCGAACACGTTGATTGAAAGACGGCTTGTCCTTTTCCTGGGTCACCCGGAAGTTTCATAATAGCTTTGACCGCAGGCTTTACTAATTTTTCGTCAGGCTGCACATCATTTTTAAATGTCGGCTTTGCGACCCACTGTATCGTGAGGTTTTTTGTCATAGCTCCCGGCATCGCATTAAGCGCCATAAGATATTCATTGAGAGATTCAACTTCATCTTGTGTAAGTGCCTTGGTCATATCACCATCGCCGCGATGTTGAAACACCGATGCACAAAGTCTTGCGCCGTAAGCATTTTTTTGTAGATCTTCGCCTTTGTACATACCATTCCAAGTCGTTGTGCGGCTTGAAACGCCCGCCAGAGTATGCGCCGCGCGAGTATGACCATCTTTCGATTTGTCAGTGCCGTCGTTATGACACATTGAGCAAGAAGCTTTTATTTTTCCGAATGAAGCATTATAAAAGATGGCTTGTCCTTTTTTTGCTTTGTCGTTTAATGTGGCGCTACCTCCGCCGGAAGCAATCTGCTTGCTCGTATCAGTAGGACTTGCAGATGCTCTCATCATACTATCGACTTTTTGTTCAGCCGATTGCGGCTTGTCATCTTTCTTACAGCTTTGCAATACTGCAAGTGAACCAGCAAACATCATCAATGCGATGATCGGAAGGAAACGGGTTGTAGTTTTCATAATACTCTAAAAAAAAATCATAATTCATCGAGCGAACGTCGCGAGCCAAAACCACCTTCGATCGGATGCCAGGCAACGATCTCGGTTTCGCCGTGCATATAACACAAATAGACTTCTTCGCCGTTCGAGCGAATATGGGGAAAATCGATCAGACCTTTGTCAATGTCTTTTATTTCGATACCGCGCTCCGAGAGTTCTTTCACGATCTCGACCAAACGCTCCATTTCATTCGGGAAGTATTTTTGTCCGTTGGGTCCGTGGCCGCCAAAGTATTGATGACGGAAAACATCGTAGCCTTTTTCAGTTAATGTTTGCTTTAATCCGACCATCTCCGTGATAAAACCACGAATTTCTTCGAGCGTCGAACGCGCTTCCTCAAGTGTATAATGTTTTGAAAAGGTCATTATTATTTTCCGGTGAACAGAGCTTTGACAATATATCCGGCAATGCCCGGATTTTCTTTCAGGCGGCGAACCGAGTAACCATACCAATCAGCACCAAACGGTACATAGACTCGAAGGCGATGCCCTGTGGCGATCAACGACCGGCGCAACGAATCGCGCACTCCATAGAGCATTTGAAATTCGTATTGTGTAGTCGTAAGTCCGTGTTTGCGAATGAGCTGTTCGGCATTTGAGGTGAGGTAATCATCGTGTGTTGCAATGCCCACATAGGCCCCACCACTAAATAGGAGATCGAGACATTTCAAATAGTTTGATCTGATCTCTTCGCGATCTTTAAATGCAATAGTTTCGGCTTCGATATAAATGCCTTTGCATAAACGAGTATTCGTGCTGCCGCCTGCAAGCAGTCTTTTAATATCAGACTCAGTTCTTCTGAGATATGCTTGCAATACAATGCCAACATTTGGATATTCTTTTCTGAGCGAATCATACAGATCAATAGTAACCGTTGTATAGGATGAATCCTCCATATCGATACGCACGAAAATATTACCATTCTCTCGCGCTCTTTCGAGGATCTTCCGAACATTGTTTTCGCAAGCCTTATTATCTAACCCCAGACCAAGCGATGTCAGCTTGATAGAAAGATTGGAGTCGATCTGTTCTTTTTTTATGGCATCGAGTACCTTGATCGAATAACTGGTGTTCTCATCGGCTTCCGACATTTTTTTGATATACTCACCGAGCACATCCACGGTTGCCATTGCGCCTTCGCTATTGAGCGAGCGAATAGTCCCGACAGCATCGGCTATCGTTTCGCCAGCGATATATCTTGCGCTCACTTTGCGAACGATCGGTTTTGGAACGATCGGAAGTGTCCAAGCAATAATTCGATTAAACAGATTCATCCTTTATGGTTTGAGAAAATATATTCGATTGGTATTCTTATCGGCATACAACAACATTCCGCTCGCCGGTGTGCCGACACCTTGCACAAACCCGCTCTCGGCTGTCGCGACAGGCAGCTCGGAAATGGTCGTGCCATCGTGAAGATTGATCATCGAAACAATGGTCTTGGTCGGTATCGAAGCTTGCGTCGTAAATGTGAAGGGGATATAGGCCTGGTTATTTGAAACAGTGATCATTGCCACTAACGGATAGGTAAAGCGGCGCTGCCAAAGTTTTGTGGTGTCTTCAATATTAAATGCATCAATTCCACTAACAAGCTCGCCGCCGTTTTCGCGAAAGCCACCCGTGAGAATGAGACTGCCGTTGGTGCTAACGCTTGTGACGAGATAGCTGAGTGTATGATCCCAAACGAGTTTTGGTGATGACGTATTCATCGCTGTCCATAATGCAAAATGTGGTGTCTTTTTTAATGACGAATTTTCATTGCCGCTCAAATACCCAAAAGAAATTTTCCCGTTTTGTAAAGAAGTAATATTTGAAGTGATTCTTGTCTTCGGAAACCCGTGCCGCGCCTTCACTTCTCCATTTAAATTGAAACAAACAATGCTATCAGTGCTTTGTGCATCATTAGAACTGAGCGCCAGATATATTAACTGCTGGCCAGCATCGAGACAAAGCGATTGTGGAACAAGAGAAGAATGGTATGTCCATTTTAATGTGCCATCTTTTGTGCTAATATTGCTGATAGCCGAATCAGTGCTAAGAATGATCGATGTTCTCGTAAGAAGCGCACCTTGTTTAGGAATAGTATTTAATGTTGTGTGCCAATTGATCTGCCCATTCATTTTAAAACAATCGAGCGAGCCACTGAGATGGATAGCATAGATGGCATCGCTATCAGAAAGCAATTCGACTATTGAAGTCGAATCGGTTGTGGTTGCCAATATTCGTGTTGATTGCTTACTGCCAATGATAATATTTTTCCCCTGTGCGACAATATAAGTTTCGCTATCGAAGCCATTGAGCGCAACCGGAGCTGAAGTACAAATATCTCTTAACGGCAATTGGAGGGCATACGAAGAAGAGGGGACACCAATATTCGGGATATGGTGCGAACCATCGGTCGAGTAGCTATAACTCGATCGTTCGCTTTGTGATACGTCCGACTTGCTGCAACCTGTCACCAGAATAACGATGCTCAGTAGCAACAGTCTATAATATTTGTAATACATTTCAATTTTAAACTTGACCCTTAAACAAGTTTTTTGATGAGTTGTTCGGCACAGCCGAATCGTATCTCATCACATCGAGAACCAATTCGTGCCGCCTCTGTGATCTCTTCAATACTGGCACCTACATTCCGGGCTCCGAGAATATGAGAAAACAACTGCCGCTCCCAACCAAGCTGAGTAAGTTGTGCAACGATACAGAGCTCTCGTTCTTTTGAGTCAAGACCCGGACGTGATAATGTTTTTCCGTAGCCTTCGATCATTGCCCATGCCGCAAGTTCTGGACTCAGGCGAAGCATCTCGGCTCTCACTTTTGGTGCGTTGGTTGCATACACACGTTGATAGAGATCATTGCCTTGAGCAAAAAAAACAGAGTAGTCGGTGTTGCTGATCTCTTCGGTCGATGCAAATTTCGGCTGACCAAATACTTTTTCCAGTGCTCTCACACTTTCAAGCGCGGCAGGAAAGCCGGCAAAGAGATAGGTTTGCAAAAACACTTCGTAGAGTTCTTCTGTATTGACGACCCCATGTGATCTGAGCAATCGCAAACATTCAAGAAGCTCCTGACGAAACTCCGGACGCGATGCAAGCGTCGCGGCTTCGATCAATGAGCGCGAATGATCAGTCAACATTCTTATAAAATAATTTCGTGACCGTTCACGTCAGGGCTGAGTGCCAGTGCGTTTATTACGGCGATGGCTATTTCTTCTGGCTCGAGAATTTTGCCGGAAACATTCATCGCTCCGAGTTGCTGTTCAGCTTCTTTGTTGGTCTTCCCGGTCTTTGCGATAATGTTTTGTATGCTCGCATCAAGGATCGAAGTACGAACAAACCCTGGGCAAAGCGTTGCGACAGAAATGCCATATCGAAAAAATTCTTTTGCAATGGCACGAGAGAACCCGAGCAAGGCATGTTTCGATGCCGTATAGGCAGCAGTATAGGCAAACCCTTCGAGCGCGGCCGTCGAAGCAACGTTTATGATATGCGCTTGCTTGCTGTTGCGAAGTTCTCCGATAAAAGCACGAACGAGATAGAATGCACTGCTCACATTCGTGTCAAATGTCTCTTGCCAAATGGCGTCGGTAGTATCTTCAAGTTTTAATGACGGTGCAATGCCGGCATTATTAATGATAGCATCGATATATCCAAAGTCTTTGATCACGGCTTTATGCAAAGATGCAACTTCCTCAGATGAAGTGATATCGCAAACATAAGATTTTGCGTTGCCATTGTTGTTATTGATCGTTGCTTCAAGTTCGTGAAGCACATCGGCTGATCTTGCAACAAGCGCGAGCGTATGCCCATCGGAGGCGGCTCTCAGTGCTATCGCCTTCCCAATTCCGCGGCTGGCTCCGGTAATTACAATGTTCATTTTAAAGTTTGATAGTGGAGCCCATTGCATTGGTGAAGTGTGTTGCTCATCACGTCAGAAGCGGCGACGAACTGAAAACCATCGCGAATGCTTGCCGCGCCCCACTCGCCATCAGCACGAATCACGAGCAAGCCGATCTGCATATCGTCTGTAAGATGTTTATCTTTTTTAATACGATCAAGCGCATTTTGTAACGCTTGCTTAATTTCTACTCCGCTCCTGATCTGCTCGTCTATATGAAAGCTCGAACTCGCACGCATCTCTAACTCTCCATTTCCTGTTGCTACCGCGGCGGCGGCGTTGCCATCGACATACAAACCGGCACCAATGATCGGCGAATCGCCAACCCTGCCATGCTGTTTGAATGCAAGTCCCGATGTGGTGCAAGCACCGGCAAGTGTTCCATTCCTATCTCGTGCAAGCAATCCAATGGTATCATGCGAGCCTTTGACTGAGAGAGCAGTCCTATCAAGTTCTTTTTTTATGCCGTCTTCTTCATATTCAAACACATATTCATTTTCACTTTCTTCAGAATGACGAAGGCGTACTGTTAATCCCGCCGGGCGTGCTTTCCATTTTTCATAGAGTGCTCGTGAAGCATCGGTCAGCAAGTCTTCGGTCGTAAATCCTTGCTCGCGTGCAAAACGTTCGGCTCCTTCTCCGGTGATCAAAATATGAGGCGATGCTTCCATCACCCGTCTTGCGATCGAGATCGGGTGCAAATATCCTTGCACAAAAGAAACGGCGCCACAATTACCATCGTGATCCATAATGGACGCATCGAGTGTCAGCAAGCCCAGTTCATCAGGGATGCCGCCTTTCCCGACGGACATACACGTTTCATCGGCTTCGCAATACTTCGCCCCGGCTTCGACAGCATCAAGTGCCGAGCCGCCGTTTGCGATGGTATCATAAACGATTTGATTTGGCTTAATACCGTGTTTCCAGGTTGAGAGAGCGAGCATAAATATATTATCTTTGAATCACAAATGAACACCCTTCGAGCCATCCCCAACTATC
>JBBRNY010000070.1:0-12477 GCA_038229915.1 Kapaibacterium sp. (SeqCode)
CGGCCTCAATGACGCTCTCGACGTGCAGTTCGCGGCACTGTATTCGGGTGTTTGGACTTCATCGAATACCACTTCAACCCAAAGTACTGCAACAAACCCTGACGGACCGACCGTCTATAAAGTCGTGAACACACCAGCTTCGACGATCTTCTCGCCGGCGTTCACACTTCGCGTAGGACTACAATATCGTTTCTAATGAAAACACGCTCTTCTATCGCTGCTCTTGTAATCGCGACAACGCTTGTCTTTGCTGGATGCGCGCACAATATTATTGACGTGCCTTTCCCAGGCGGCTCGAGCGGCGGTTCATATTCTTGGAATACGAAAACTGTTTCGCAACTTGACTATACCGTTGAAGCGAACTCGACGAAATCAAATCTTTCGTTAGCATTTCATGCAGATAGTTCTTCCGGCGCTTTTACCATCATCGAACATTTCGGCTCAGCTTCGTCTGACACTCTACTGTACCACAGCAATACACAAACGATAACCGGCTTATCACCGCGAAGTGTTATTGCTGTTCCTGAGCCATATACTTTTCTTCATAAAGAAACGCAAACGATCGAGCGATTTCCGGAAATGAAGCATATTGTTTCGCTCGGTAATAATTTTGTAGCGAGTGACGACTCCTCAAACTTATATTATTTTACGACCGATAATACTATTTGGAAATTAGGCTCTTCACAATTAAAAGATAAGGGAGAATCGATCCTTGCCATCTCGGCATTCAGATTTACTTCGAACGGTACACTCAATGTTGTTGCCGCAACCGATCGTGGGACGATGTTGATGTCTTCCGATAATGGAAAGACCTGGACGACAAGCGGTATCCAACAGTTTTCAAACCCCGTCAGAGCATTAACTACCAATAGCGATGGTTCGCTCTATGCCGCAGTCGAAACGAAAGGAGTGTATCAGATAGCATCGGGTGCTTCAAATCTCGTTGCATCCTTGCCAGTGACGAGCGCTATTCCGTCTGCCCTCTCTATATTTGTTATTAATACCAATGCTGTTGCATCCACAAATATTGCGCTCGGTACTCTCGGGTATGGACTATGGCATTTCGACTTAAAAGCTAAAAGTTGGACTGCCTATGAAAACGCAATCGGTAAAAACGACACCATCCGATTTTTAGTGAGCAATCATTCTACTTCGCTACTAGTCGCGACTTCAAATTCGCTTTTCCGTATTAATGCTGACGATAGACTCCCCAGTTTTGATTCTGCGTTATATATAAGCTCTGGTAGCTTTACGTCGGCATTCTTTGATCGTAGTGTGCCTCGTTTTCTGATTACCGAATCTCGATCATTTGTCTATAAAATTGATTCATTCGCCTATGCGCTTACCAGATTGGATCCGCTTGGTGACCGTAAACTCAACTCGATCGCAGCAACAGGAACAGCCATCGGGGTTGCCACTGATTCTGGAATCTATACATTCAACAATAGCAATCCACTTTGGGTAAACAGCTCGGCGGGAATTACGACTATAAAAAGAAAAACCACAGTGTTGATCCCAAGTAATTTCGTGCTTTTGGATTCGAGTTCAAGCGCACTTACAATTGGCGCTTCTTGGAATGCCGGAACAATTGAATCGAATGGAAATATCTTTGCTATCACGGCGACTGTCGTTGAACACTTCGACAGCATTGCGCTCACCAATAACCTCACGTTCACCGATCTGTACTCGGTGCATTTTACACTGAACAATTCAGCCGTTATTGATCCGTTGACATTGCCTGATTGGACTATCTATTTCGCAAAAGATCAGGGACCTGTCCTGATCGATCAGCAACAAAACCATGCACTCTTACGCCGAACCTACCGTTCTTCAAAGTGATGTATTATACATTACTTGATAAATGGTAACTCTTAAGAGATTCGGAAATACTTCTTCTCAACAAGCATTCGTTCTTCTGCACGCATTTCCTCTTTCGAGTGAAATGTATCGCGATGTGATCACGATATTTGAGTCATCACTCACGTCTCATCAAATTATTCTGGTAGATCTTCCGGGATTCGGAGGCGCACCAGTATTACATAACTGGACTCTCGCAGAGGCAATGAGTGACCTACACTCACAATTAACTGATATTGGAATTACGGCATCTGTACTGTGCGGAGTTTCGATGGGTGGTTATGCGGCACTTGCGTATTACAAACAATTTCCGAAAGAGGTCTCGGCACTCATACTCTCAAATACGAAAGCCGAAGCGGACAACGAAGAAGGAAAAACTAACCGCGAGAAACTCGCGAAAGACGTCGAAGTAAATGGTCATCAGCCAATATTTGAAGGGATGATGCTTAAACTTCTCGGCAAGTCTGCAAGTGCAAAGAATCCTACATTAATAAATGTAGTGAAGTCAATAATCGCATCCCAGCCACCTGTTTCAATCTCAGAAGCTTCCAGAGCAATGGGCAAGCGCGAGGATTCAACTGATCTCCTTCAACAGATTACTATCCCAACTCTGGTGATAGCGGGCACCGAAGACGAGCTTATTCCCGAAACGGTAATGAGCGCAATGAGCAAGAACATTCCGAACGTAGTTTACGCACCAATGCCTGAGCATGGGCATCTTTGCGTTATCGAAGACCCTGTCGCTTGGAGTAACTTGATCAATAATTTTCTCAAAAACAATATTACAAGTTAATTCTGACAACCCAAACTTGCAAATTTTTGCGAGTGATTTCGGTCTATTTTATTCCGAAATATCGTGCTTCGGGGTGATGACAGATGATCGCTGTTGTCGATTGCTCGGGTTCGAGGTGATATTCTTCTGTTAGTGTTATACCGACACGCTCAGGACGGGTTAGGTCAAACAACAACGTTTGGTCTTCAAGATTTGGGCACGCAGGATAACCGAACGAGAAACGCGAACCTTGGTAACCCTGACTAAATAGCCGTTGTACATCTGTTGCATCATTACCCGCGATACCGAGTTCGAGACGCACGATCTTATGGAGATATTCCGCAAGCGCCTCGGCGGTTTCGACCGATAGTCCGTGCAAATAGAGATAATCAGTGTATTGATTCGACTCAAATAATTTTGCGGTGTATTCGCTTGCTTCTTTGCCAACGGTCACTGCCGTCAACGCGATCACGTCGGGTCTGCCAAGTTGCTGAGCTTCTAATTTTGTTAAAAAGAAATCGGCGATACAAAGTTTTTGGCCGTTCGGCTGTCTCGGAAAAGAGAATCGTTTGTATTCAACAAGTGTCGAAAGATCGGTTGCTCGCGCATTATCCCATTTCGAAAGTAAGGCATCGTCAGAAATTTCTGATGGCTTTAGAATAACAACATCATTCCCTTCACTATAACATGGGAAATATCCATACACTGCTTTTGGTTTGAGGATGTGTTGTTGCTTGCAGAGTAATTTTAATTCGTTTAGTTTTGGTCTGGCGATCTCCTCGATCAGCTTTTTGTGTTCTTCAACCGTTTTCTTTCCACGCTTGAGTTGCCATTGCCCGCGAAAGAGCGCAACTTCATTGATATATTCCCAGATCTTATCGAGTATCCATAGGTCTCGCACTTCAACACCCCAAAACGGAGGTGTCGGCACTGAGGTCAATCTTGTGACACCCTCAACTTGTTGCTTCGCCTGATTTTGCGTGATGGTCTGATTGCCCGAAAGCCACGGCAGATCAAGCTTTGCGAGCACCATCTTCGATTCTTCGCCGGTCGCATTGTCAAGCTCTGACTCCAGATCATCTTCACTTTCAGTCTCAGCACTTGCCATTGATCTGATCAACTCAGCTTGTTCGATAGCGGCATTCGGATTTTTAAGATACTCCATAAACCGAAGTCCGTCGAATGCATCTTGTGCAAATGAAAGTTGTCCGTCGTAAACAGCTTTCAGATCTTGCTCGACAAATTTTCTCGTCAGTGCGGCTCCACCAAGCACCACCGGCACAGTGATACCTCGACCTTTCATCACCTCAAGATTTTCTTTCATGATCGCTGTCGATTTCACGAGCAGACCCGACATTCCGATCGCATCAGCTTCGCGAATTCTATATTCTTCGAGCATCTGCTCGAGTGGGACCTTAATGCCGAGATTATAAACGGTATAGCCGTTATTGGTCAGAATAATATCAACGAGATTTTTGCCGATGTCATGCACATCGCCTTTTACGGTGGCAAGTACCATTCTGCCTTTCGAGTTATCGCCCTCGCTTTTTTCCATAAATGGTTCGAGGTACCTTACGGCCGCTTTCATCGTCTCGGCAGATTGCAACACGAATGGTAATTGCATTTCGCCGGAGCCGAAGAGTACGCCGACCACTTTCATACCACCAAGCAAATGCGTATTGATAATATCAAGTGCGGGATACACTTTCAACGCTTCGGCAAGATCGCTATCAAGCCCGATCTTATCACCGTCAATAATTCGTTGCTTCAGCCGCTCTTCGATCGGGAGATTTGCATAGCCGGTAACTTCCTTCTTAATGGATTTTGCGTCGGCATAATGCGACATAAATTCCGTAAGTGGATCGTAGATGAGACGTTGTTCTTGATTGTCCGACATAATTACATAAAAAAATCCCTGCGCCGAATATGCGTCAGGGATTCTAAACGATCCTTCTTCGACGCTTTAGCATTTCTTTAACGTGGCTGCAAGCTATCGGACAAAGCGCCACACAATAAATAAAACGGATTCACTACTGAGAGAGTTCGTTGTATTGCCTCAGAACCGCCAAACAAAATTTGCAACCGGTGTGAGCAGTGGCAAGGTAAAATACATAAAGCCAAAATCAGAGCTGAAATGTGTGGTCTCTACTCTGACGGCAAAGAGTAGCGCAACCTTGCTTGGTGTGCTAAGATCATGATTCCAAATCTCTGCAATAAATCGAGAATTTGGAATGCCTTTGATCGGGGTATCAAAACCAATACCCGCCCCAAGCGAGCCGCCATAATTAAAAGCGAATTCACCATAAGGTTGTACATACACGATCGGGAAATCATCGCCGACGGCTTTATAAAAGAACAGTCCTGTATAGCGTGTCTCATTTTGCATTTCCAATGTTGCCACCATAAATGGATGGAAATATAAATGTTCGCTTGTCATTCTCAGCAAATTCGCGCCAACAGCAAACGACACTCCCTCTTCTTCGGCAAGTGTTGCTTTTACTTGTAAATATGCGAATTGTGATTTGAAGGCAACCGTTGGTAATATAGTAGCTCCGCCAGACACACTGAGAAAATTTCCGATACCAAAGCCGCCTTGGATAAATGCTAATTCCCAAAATCCGGCGTACGGCCCGGTGATCGCTTTTGCCGATGGCATAATAAAATGACGGTACTCATCACGCGGCGCACCGACCGAGTCTGTTGTTTGTGCAAGAATATCACCCGTGCACATCACGCAGCAAAGCAATATAAGCAGTAATCGTACTCTACTCATTATAACATCCCCGATCGTTTGCGTAAAAACCATTCGGTACTAAAAAGTGCAATGGCCAGAGCAAGCAAATACCAAGATACTCTTGCCTCATACTCTGTTTTTTCTTGAAGTTTTTTCGGCTGAAAACTCGGAAGCGACCTGATCTCTTTCAAGAGTTCAGCATCGTTTTCAGGAGTAAAAAATTTTCCGCCGGTGCGGCGTGCTATCTCTCGAAGCAACTCACTGCGCATTCTTGGTTCGGCAAATTCTATCGAGTACTCACCGACATTAAATCTGCCGGCATCACCTCCTATTGTTTTGCCATTGGCTACGGCTGTGCCTTTATAACTATAATCGCCTTTTGGAAGGCCTTGCCCAAGCCGCGCGACATACCTTCCGCTCGAACGGGGCTCGAGTGTGATGTTCATCGGCGATGTTAGCGCGCCACCGGTGATCGCAACTGAGACGATGGCATTATCAAGGGGCAAATAACTTTCATCATATACTTGCGAGGAGAACTCGATACTTTCCCCTGCATCATACAATTTTTGTGTGGGCTCTATGCGAACACGTTTCCGATCATCGTGCATTACCAGCCATCTCGTCGCATTGCCGAGCAACAGATCGAGCGCGCTTTGTGTCAGTGCCGATGAATCGCTGGAATGTGAAAGCGAGGCGAACGCCCGCTCGCGACCAAAAGATGTTAGCTTCCATCGCCACAAACCATAACCAGTGAAAGCGATCTGTCGCGACCTGCCGACTGAGCGAGAGAGCAACAGTGGCTCACCGATCTTTACTCCTTGTAACGTTGCTTCAGCCAGCACATCACTCTCCGGTTTCGGTGCAAAATGTGTTTCTGTTTTTGTAAGCGGTGCAAGCGCTTCCCATTTTGGGGCGGCAGTTAGTTCTTTATCCGCACGAAGGATGGGATTGTTGAGTGTTTGCACACTGACCGATGCCGAGACATTTAATTCGTTATTCGATACACTTGTATTATTAATACTAAATGGCAAGACATCTTCTAATGCTTTGAGCTTTGCAAGATCGAGCGTTCGCGACGGTATAAAGAATAGCGAATGTCCTTCGGCGCCGACCATTCGTTTGACGAGTGCAATACTTTCGCTTGAACTTGATGCTATCGGGAAGCCGATCAATATCACCAGGTCGGCATCTTTTACTGTCGCTTCAGTGGGCACACCTTCATAAAATTCTGCGCCTTGCTTTTGAATAAAAGTCGAAAGGCTGATCTCTTTGCGCGCACGGAAATAATCACGGACGAACGACACATCCGAACTTGGTGCTCCGGCAAAGAGTACGATCTTAAAGACATTCTTTAATACGGTCACATAGCGGATGCTAATATTATTGGTGACGGTCGCTTCGCCCGAAGCGAGCGGAGCAACTCTTGCCGTTAGCTTCAGAGATCCCTCTTGCTTCGGGGTAATAGTAAATGTTACTTGCTCATCGTTCGAGCCGGCTTTGAGTGCGATCTGTTCCTCGCCGATCTTTTTATTCTCAGCGTAAAGACTCACCATCACGTGCTCGCCATCATTGGCACCGGAGCTATGCAAGGTAATATCCACCGGCTGTGCGGCTCCGACAGTTGCAAGATCATTCGTGAATAAACTCGTGATGCCCACATCGCGATGCTCGGTCGAATCACCAATACCAACCGTAAAGATCGGAATGCCGAGACGTTCGGCAGCATATAATGGATTCGAACCAGCCGTGTAAGCACCGTCACTAAAAAGAATTGCGGCGCTAATGTTCTGAATCTTTTGCTGTTCTTGGGTTGCAGCAAGTGCACTATTTATATCCGTAACCGAGCCGTCGGCTGTTAATGACCCGATCGCTTTTGCAAGCGGGGTATCAACCACTACTGCGCCTTCGGAAAATAATTGCACCGAGAGTTCATTTCTTGAATTGAGAACATCACTCGGAAAGATCGAGGATATATTTTTCTTTAATAATGATATTCTATTGACGGACGTATCGCTGTAAGATGCAGGCAAGAGCATCGAGCGAGAGTTGTCAAGCAATACAGCAATGCGCGGCGAGCGTTCTTGCGTTTTTGTCAGCGTTAAGATCGGTTGAAACAATACAAAGACGATGAGCGCCATCGCGGCAGTACGAAGTGCGATCAGTATCCGACGGCGGTTTGGTGTGGTGCGAGGCACGGTATGGCGATAGGTCCAGATTGCGATCGCCCCAGCAATGATGATCGCCGGAATGCACATCCATAAACTACCTGCGGCAAGATGAACCGAAAAGGAATCCAAAGTTTGACCGAAAAATTTATGTATTAAACAAAAACAAAAAAACGAGAAGATCTTTCACATTATTTTCTTATCCACTCGTCCATCGTTGAACGTATGGTATCGGGGCTAAGTTGCGGCGTGTCATACATTCCTTTGTGTTGGCGTTGTCTCATTGCTTCGAACAAACAGATAGCCGAGGCGACCGAAACATTTACACTTTCGACCATCCCCATCATTGGGATATATATAAGACCATCGGCACCCCGAGCCGCTTCTTCGGAAATACCACGATGTTCATTCCCGAGCACCAGTGCTGTCGGTTTGGAAAGATCATAACTAAAAAGATTCGCTGCTTTCGGTTCGATCTTCGTCGCGAGAATTTGCATCCCTTCGCTGTGAAGGTCTTCAAAACATTTGGTGATCGATCGGTATCGAATAAATTCAAGCCACTTTAGCGCACCCGATGCAGTCGTCTTATTTATTTTCGGCGGCTCTTCGATGTTATAAACCATCATCACACGCATCACTCCCGTTGCATCACACGAACGGAGAATAGCACCAATATTATATGGATCATGAACATTTTCGAGCACAAGCACTAATCCCGGCTGACGCTGATCAAGGGTCTGCTGTAAACGCGCTGAGCGCCCATCGCTTCGGGTCCAATTTGTAAAATCAGTCATATTCGTACTCAAAACGTACGAAAAGTATATAAGGGTTGCCCCAAATGAATGAAAAATAATCATTTTGGAGCATCTTTCATAAACATACCATACCTGTTTGATGTTAGATATTACTGCACCGTTGTGCAATAATAGTGGCAGAAAACGAACAGACCATACCGCCTCAGCCGATAACGGCAACACCAGCGCCCAAGAAAGGACGCTTTTGGCGTTATGTGCGGCGCATTCTGGCGGTCATAATATTATTACTACTGGCGCTCTATGGTTCGTTGCAAACAGATTATGTCCGCGGTATTATTATTGGAAAGCTCACAACACTCATTGGCGAGCAAACAAACGCCGACGTTTCGATCGGCTCGATGGGCGGAGATATTTTTTCCGGTATTTCTTTGGCAGATGTCAGAGTTCGCCTCAAAAATGATACGACGACCATTGCGTTCTTAAAAAATGTTTCTCTCCGGTATTCTCTGTGGCAATTTGTTTTTCATAATCAGATCATTGTCCATAGTGTCGATCTTGACAAGCCAACGATTCATCTTGTAAAGAGCCTTGGCGATTCACTGTGGAATTTTGAAAAGCTGATCAAACCTTCTGCACCATCGGCTCCGTCAAAACCATTTTCGATGTTGGTCGATCTCGAAGCACTTTCTCTAAGCGGCGGATCATTTACCGTCAATGATGCAAACGATACTACCGAAGAACGACTGATGCCTCGTCAGATCGGGACAAAGAATCATTATATCCGTTTCGGCAATCTTGATCTTGAAAACCTCTCTTTAAAACTCAGCGCAAAATATCAGGACGCCGAAAGACAATCTGTCGATCTCAAGAATATGAGTTTTGATGAAGTCAATGCACCGCTGAGAGTGCATCAACTTTCGCTCAAAGCAAGTCGCGATCATCTCGATGTTCAAGTAAAAGATCTTGCGTTGATCACCGACTTGACCAATATAAAGTTAGACGTAGGGATGAACCCTCTCGTTGTCCTCGATGGCCAACCATTCGACTCGATGCGAACCACACCTACACATCTCAAACTGATCGCTTCGAATGTCAGCCAACAAGAACTTGCACAATTTTTTCCCGATCTCGATTTTCTTGACGGTCTTCCGCTTCTCGAAATTGAAGCTGATGGTGAATTTGGAGACCTGCACATTAAACGAGGCAAACTCGGGTTTGCCCAAAACAGCTCGATCAGTTTTAACGGAGAGTTGAAAAATCTGCATCAACCATCGAAGATCTATCTTGATGTCAGTCTCCAGGCAAAAAATATTTCTGATTATACGCTTCATCAGTATCTTCCGGGTTTGAACTTACCCGATTTCCGTAATTACGGCACCGTGAATATACCTGATCTGAAATTTAAGGGTCCACCCGATAATTTTACGACAGCATTTATCATTCAGACGACCAACGGAAATATCAAAGGCAATGGTGCTATTGATTTCACGAAACAAGAGCCGATCTACTCAGCAAATTTGACAACTGAGTCGGTCAATCTCGCGCCGATCCTTTCCGACCCCTCGCTCCGAAGCAGTCTCAATCTTCAGATCATTGCAAAAGGAAAAAGTTTTGATCTCAAAAAGATGAATACCGAATACGAGATCAATGGGGTATCAAGTTCGCATATCTATGCGCTCGATATTTCAAAGATGCATTTGAAAGGGACAATGATCGCCGGTGTGGTCGTTGCCGATCAGAGCAAAGTCGTATTTTCTGATGGCTCAAACGTTGATCTCGAGTTTGCTTCGATCGATGTTATTGGTAGCACACACCATTATGAAGCCAACGTTAGCGCCACTGATGCACCGATCGGGAAATTTATTTCGCAATTCCCAAAAGCAAGTTCCGTCAATGTAACTGCAACCGTTACCGGCGAACTGAGTTCTTTATCTTCGATCGAAGGAGGTGTCCATTCGGTAATATCAGGTCTGACCTATAAAGGCGAAACGATCGCTCCGATCTCGTTTGGTATGACCCTACAGCGAGCTGATTCCGCAAATGGACGTTCTGATATTGTCACCAGTGACATCGCCGATCTCTCGCTCAAAGGTATTTATAACGTTGAACATCTTGGCACTGCCATCGGAGATGGCTTCGATGGTTTAATACATGCACTCGATCGCAAAAAAGAAGATTCGAGCGTGTCTGAGTTTGACACTTCAATGTATGTTCGCACAGCGTTCGATTGTCCCGATTCGCTCTCATGCAAATATTCAATAAAAATTAAAGATCTTCGTCCGATCGATCATTTCCTTCCCGGTATGGGTCTGCTCGTTAAGGGTACTCTTGCCGGTACGATCGAAGGCTGCCCGGCAAAGTCGATCGACATCTCAATGGCTGGATCATTAGAGCATATCTATGTTGCTGCAACCGACTCTACCTCATCCATTCCGACGATCGTTGCAAAAGATCTTACGCTTGATATAGCCCTGACCAACCTTACCACTCAAGGCGGTGACGTGCTCAAGTCTGTTCGAGGACACATGAATATCCTCACCGACTCGGTCGTACGCATCTCTGGTCTTTCATTGGCAAAGCCAAAAATTCTTACTGAGTTTTCGAGTGATAAAGCCCGATATGATATTAGTGCAAGCATCGAAAATAAAACTCCTATACGCTTCAAAGGCGAGGGTTCGGTCATCGGCGCAACAAAAACTTTTGCTATCGACTCATTCCGGATAACATTTGCAAGAGGCTATGAATGGTTTAACGAGGGGTCATCAAGCATCACGATCTCGAATGGTGGATTGCTTCGCCTTGATACCCTGACCATTATGAAGCCCGATGCCAGCATCGATCCGGGTAATCTCCACGCACAACGTTTCAAACTCGGGCTCGAACTTCGTGGCGATTCTATTGGCTATGCTTATTTGCACTCGACACAGATTCGAGTGTCCGAACTGCCGAAGATCCTTTCGGCATTTGCGGATGTATCGGGCATTCGCAATATGAACGGTACCCT
The DNA here is from genome assembly GCA_038229915.1 of Kapaibacterium sp. (SeqCode). Lineage (GTDB taxonomy): Bacteria > Bacteroidota > Ignavibacteria > Palsa-1295 > Palsa-1295 > JAFDZW01. Next base: position 11,288 of record JBBRNY010000070.1, read on the forward strand.
TCCAAAACTTGACGTCGATCTTACCGGTACACTTTCACATCCCGAAATTAAAAGTGATTTTTCGCTCCATAGCATCTCATATAATTCCGTAACGATCGATACAGGGCGCGTTTCGCTTGCCTATCACAACGGAGCATTCCGCGGCACGGCAATGCTGCATGTTGATAGTGATGCTTATGTCATCGAAAGCCAACGAAACGGGCTCGAGCAGATCGTGCCGGTTCGTGCAAATAAATTACAGATCAATATTGACAGCATCCCATTCCTCTTGAACCTTGCTGACTATCCCGATCGCATAGCCGACAGCACACGCATTGCAAAAGAACCGATGAGCGTCAGGCTCGAAACTCATGACTTCCCTCTTGATCTTTTCAGCAATGTGATGCCCGTTATCACCGAACTCCATGGGCTCGGCGACGTAAAGATCGTTATCAAAGGTGGCGGTGCCGACTCGCTGAGTCTCACCGGAGATGCCGCGATCAGCAAAGGTTCGTTTTTGCTGCCGACAACAAATATTCGATATAATTTTGAAGGACCAATTAAATTTCAGAACTCGGCACTGACGTTCGAGAATGTGCTCATTACTAATCAGCCCGCCGATGACCCATCAAGTTCAGCACACATAACCGGTGGATTTTATTTTAAGGGGTTGACCGTCGATCATTTTTCATTGACGATCGATGCAAATCGTTTGCTTGTGCTCAGTGATGCCTCCCGCGAAACAATGAAAGAAGTTTATGGTCCGTTAGTACTTCAGACCGGCCCAAGACCCCTTGTTTTTCATGGCACCTTCGATGAACCGCACCTCGATGGCGACGTCACCATCCCACAAGCATCGCTCACGTTGCCTCAGACCAACGCAGAAGCAGCTGCGATCGAGAACGACGGGATCATTTATGTTATCTCCAGCCCAACCACAATAGAACTTGACTCGTTATCGAATCATCACGATACTATTACAAAGATCGTTATTAAAGACGCTGAAGAAGAAGCATTCATTGATGCAACAACTGAGCTGCTTCCGACAACACCTACTGTTCGTGATTCTCTAAAGATCGGTCCGTCGCCAATACCACAATTTGCACGCCCGACCACCGAGCTTTCCTTTATGGATAAAATGCTCTACAATCTTGGCATTACTATCCCGGGTGACTTCTGGTTGAATATTAACTTCAACAGAGGGTATGGGC
>JBBRNY010000071.1:0-12397 GCA_038229915.1 Kapaibacterium sp. (SeqCode)
AGTGTGCCACCGATGTAGATTTTTCTACTCATGTTGTGATATAAATTTTGGTGCGGATCGGCTAAACTCAACCAATGCTGTCATTCTGAGCACCTGCGAAGAATGACAATTGCTTATCGCTAAAGTATCTGCCAAAAAAAAACGAAATTTGACATCCTATTCAAGTGTTTCTCATTCGTGCGAATAAGAAGTTTTTTACTGCTGTTGTTATTCCTGGCTTTGTTCAGTGAAAATTCACTGGGTCAGCTTACGTCCGAACTTCCCCAAAAAGTGAATATCGCTCTTGTGCTTTCCGGAGGTGGTTCTCGCGGTTTTGCACACATCGGCGTGCTCGAAGTTCTCGACTCAGCCCATATCCCAATTGATCTGATCGTCGGCACCAGTATGGGAGCTATTATTGGCGGCTTATACTCTGCCGGATATAGCCCGAAGGAGTTAGAACGCCTTGCGATCGAAACCAACTGGGCTGATATTCTCTCGCTTGATGATGACTCGCGCCGTGGCGAACGCCAACCGGAAAAAAAAGATGAGCGTTCGTCATTGTTAGCACTCCGTTTCAACGGATTTTTTCAACCCGTCTTGCCGCAAGCGCTTTCGAGCGGGCAACGATTGACAATGCTGTTGAATAGTTTGATCCTCTCATCAACCTACGGCACACACGAAAATTTTCTTCGTGATCTTAAAGTACCATTTATTGGCTTGGCGACCGATATTGTCACCGGCAAAAGAAAACTCATTACTCATGGCGATCTGACTTCGGCTATCCGAGCCAGCGCCACGCTCCCACTTCGCTTTTATCCACTGGTTCAAGATTCATCGTTGCTTGTTGATGGCGGGCTCTTAGGAAATGTGCCAATTGATATTGCTCGCGATTCGGCAAATGCCTCGATCGTGATCGCCTCGAATACGACAGCCGAATTGCGAAGCCGAGACCAACTGAATTCTCCGTGGGATGTTGCCGATCAAGTGATCACCCTAATGATGCGTCACGAGAACATCCAACAGCTCAAGCGCGCAGATATTATTATTACTCCGCAACTCGAGCACTCGCTTGCCGATAATTTTTCAAATGCTGAGATGTATATCGAGCAAGGTCGCATCGCGGCTCGTAACGCGATAGCTGCTATCAAAACTTTGCTCGAACGCAATGCCTCGACGATAAACGTCAATGCAACACAAGACTCGATCTACCTTTCAGCCATCCGAGAAATTCGAATTCATGGCTTACCGGCTGATGTGAGTGACGCGCTACTACCAATATTTTCTTCGCTTCGCGGAAATTCGCTTAGTCGAGAGTCACTCGAAACGGATATTCGGCATCCACTGCTCGAACAACTACGACGTAAAGGCTATGCGCTGGCACACGTTGATAGTGTTGTCATCTCGAAGAAGCCTTCGGTTATTGATCTCTATCTCGACCCAGGATATATTCGCGAGATCAAGATAAACGGCTTGCACTCTATCTTCCCAGTTGTGGTGCTCGATCAATTACCATTTACCAAAGGCGATATTTTTAGAAGTGAACAAGCTGAGCGCGGGTTAAGAAATCTGACGGCAACAGGATATTTTTCATACTCGAACTTGGAGTTCGTGCACGATCCGACAGCTACAACGGTAATTGTCATTCGAGAAGATTCGCTTCCGATGAGTTCTACTTTCAATACTCAAACCATTCGTGGTAGTACTTCTCTCTTGTTCACATTTGAAGAGCGCGCTACACAAGTCTTGCGCCTTGGTGGGCTTGCCGACAATGAGTATGGCGCACAATTCTCGATGGAATATGCCAATGAAAATCTCTTTGGCTTAGGCGGAGAGTTCTCACTCAAAGGTGGACTTGGCAGGCTATCGGGTTATGGCGGAGTTTCTCTATCAGGCGGACCACCGTTGTTCGGTCTTGCTTTTTCACTTTATACTGGGTATAAAGATATTACATCATACACATTCTTAGAAGACATTCCGAATGCTAAATTCACCTCTATTTCCGAAGATGTTGTCCGCGAGTTTCGCGATCTTGGCGGAAGCATTCGTGCGAATTTGAATATCGGCCGAGATGCCTCGCTCGTTGGGCAATACCGGCTCGAACGCCAACGCTATTTTACTATTAATTCCGGCGACAGCACTGCCTCAAAGCAAGTCGTGTCGGCGCTGCGTGGTGAAGTGACCGTTGATTCTCGTGACGACCCCGATTACCCACACTCCGGGCATTATTTTATAGGATACTATGAGGTCGGCACTCGCATTTTCGGCGGAGACATCGGCTTTACGAAGATCAGTGCTGCGTTTCAAGAGGCGATCCCGCTTTCAAGATTACATAATGTTCAACTCAGTGCTTCGATCGGTGTTGCCGATCGTACGCTACCGCGTGAAGAGCAATTCGCACTCGGGGGGATCGAAACGTTCTTCGGTCTTAATGAATATGAGCTTCGTGGCAAACAGTACGCCCTCGGCAGTATTGGTTATCAAGTGGCGATACCAAATACATTATTATTCCCAACATTTGTGTTGTTTCGTTATGATCTGGGCGCAATGTGGAGCGAGCCAACGGCTATAAAATTTGAGTCGTTCATTCACGGAGTCGGCGCACAGATAGGGTTCAAGACCCCGATCGGGCTTGCAAGATTTGGACTCGGGGAAAATTTTCGGTTCGGACAAAACCAGAAAAAACCATTATTACTCAATGAGCCCAGATTCTACTTTTCGATCGGCGCGAACCTCTGAGCCAAAATATTTCATATATTCGCTATTATGAATATCGTCATTACCGGAGCATCAAAAGGAATCGGACTTGCTATTGCTGAGCGTTTTTCTCAGGAAACAACCCCGCACGCATTCGCTTTGTGCGCAAGGAATGAAACGGAGTTAGCCGCAATGCGTGACCAACTCGCGAAGAGCTATCCTCAGCATTCTTATTACTCAAGTGTCTGCGACGTTTCGAACGAAGCGGAAGTGTTGCGATTTGTTGCGCTCTGCAATGAAAAGCTTGGTGCGGTTGATATACTTGTAAACAATGCCGGCTTCGGCATATTCAAACCGGTTACTGATCTTTCTCTATCAGAGTTTCGATCTGTTGTCGACACAAATCTTCGCGGAGTATTTCTCCTGACAAAGAATTTATTGCCACCGATGCGCGCAAAAAGATCTGGCACGGTTATTACTATTTCTTCGATTGCCGGGAAGAATGGTTTTAGCAGCGGTGGGGCGTATTGTGCTTCAAAATTTGCGGTTCGCGGTTTGATGCAATGCTTGTTTTTGGAGGTGAGAACCGATAATATTCGCTGTATCACCATTTGCCCCGGTAGCGTCGAAACTGATTTTTTTAAGGATATCCCCGCCATCAGCACCAGCACCAAAATGTTGAATGCCTCTGATATTGCCGAATCAGCCTGGCTATCGGCACATTTGCCCATCTCAGCGAATATTTCCGAGCTGGAGATCAGACCAACCAACCCAAAAGGATAAACTCCCAAGTAATTCCTCTGTGCGGCTGTAACAAACCATCCGCCGCTAAGTTTTTATAGATGAAGTTAATCTTGCCCCCTCACTCCGTGCTACATCGGGAGTGTTACGTTGCACGTCCGAAATTCGGACCGTGCATTCATAGGTCGCATTGTCGATCCGGCAACGGGTGTGGGGACTTTGTATTTCGCACTATGAATATACTTGTGACCCCCCGCTTGCTATTGCGTGCTTTTACGCTAAGCGATCTTGATGACGTTATCGCGCTTTATAGCGATCGTGATGTGATGCGATATATCCCCGCAACACCGACGCCTGAAGAGATCCAAGCCTCGCTACAACGAATGATCTCCCGTTTCGACGAACGTGGCTGGGGTATGTTCGCGGTGATCGAACGCCGCGAAAAACGATTTATCGGATGTTGTGGCTTGCAACCGCTTGATGATACTCAGATGATCGAGCTGAGCCTTACCCTTGCAAAAACATCATGGGGAAAAGGCTATGCAACCGAGGCTTCCAAACTCCTGCTTCGCAAAGCGTTTACCGATTGGGGTTTCGAGACGGTTGTGGCTATCGTCGAGCCCGGGAATACCTCCACGACCCATATTATAGAAAAATTAGGGATGCAATACATCCGAAATGGAGAATTTTATCGCAAAAATTGTGCATTATATGCCCTTGAAAAACAAGCACAGCCGCCGACGCGCCCCTTTCGTGAGAAATTAGATTTTTTTCGTGAATACGCCACGGTCTCATAATCCCTTAAAATAGCGTTGTTTAGCCGTTTCCTCATTTTTGTTAGGAAATATTTTTGTTCGCCCTATTGTAACAAAATGCCGTTTCAGTTGTTTTTAAAGGTGCGAATTACGCCCCCGTATATTCTCATACCAAATCGATAGGTTTTCTTCATCGGTTTGGTGCAAGATCCACTCATTTTTTATTTTGGATAGATACACATAATGGTGTCTTCATCGGTAATTCGGCAGACAGTACGGGCTTTCTTTTTCGCAGTGATCGCCATCAGTTTTCTGCATACGCAGTCGTTTGGTCAGTGGCGCATTCCTACACCACGAGATACGGTTTACGTCCCCGCAAAACCAGGCGGATATGTCAGCAGTAAGATCACGCTCTCAGCAGGCGTGGATATGTTTCTCTATGCTGGCAGCACCTTCAGTTTGTTCACCCAACAAAATAGCGATGGTATCGACGCAGCTTATACGTATAAAGTACCAGGTTGGAATCTTTTTTCGCCTCTACCAAACCCCCCAACATACAATTCGATAAAATTTGATTGGGGTTTATATGTTGCTATTAGTGTAGGCTTAAAAGAAGGATACTTTGCACCGTTAGAATCAAATTATCAGCCAAGTCATAATTATACTTCACGAGTTACCAGCCAAGGGAATAGACTACAGTTCAAGATCAAAGCACCTTCGAGCGCGTATAACAATGTCGGTACGGGTGGTATTAATATCCGAATGGCTCGTTGGACCGCAGGTATAGCCATCAAAAACATTGATGTTAATTTTGGAAATGTCAACGTTGGGCAAGCGGTAAGTTATCTTGATTCGATCGCCAGTTATGGTCTCGATCCACTACAAGTTGATAGTATGATCTTGGTCGGTATTAGTCCTGCCGGAACAAATGATTTTACATTCCAGTCAGAACGTGGCGATCGCTTTCCGTTGCAAACAGAAAATACGAATCAAATACGAATCACTGTAACGCCAAGTATAAAAGGCAACATTAACGGCGAGCTCCATATCTACTCCCGTAATGCCGATCAGAGTAGCCGATACAAAGTCATTCGTCTTCACGCTTTTGGTATAGCCCCGACGCTAACGGTGGGACCGCAATTTGTAGATTTTGGCAAAGTACGTATTGGTAAGGGTGCTGTCACATCGACCAACATTTCGAATGAAGGCGGCAATACCTCATTGACGATCACGCCCGCAACAAATTATGTGCCGGCAGGTGGGGTATTTTCACGCGTATTCCCGGCGACACTTCCGTTTGATGTTACTCCGGGTAGCAGTGGGCAAATAAAAACGTTCTTTAATCCGACCGCTCGCATTCATTACCAAGGAAAATTGTATGTTCGCGGCACCAATGTTAAAACAGATTCTGTAACATTTCAAGGTGATGGCGCTGAACCCGTGCCTGTCCTGAGTGATACGGTATTACATTTTAATACTGTCTATCGTGGCGATCAAGATAAGCAGACCGTTACGCTGACGAACAAAGGAAATTGGACTTGCGCAGTGATCTTGGCAGAGATCACGGGTCAATTCAAATCAGTATTTTCTTTTTCTCCGAACGAGTCGGTGTTCTTTGTCGAACCAGATTCATCTCGAACCTTCACCATCACTTTCCAACCCGGCACCGGTATCGATCATCTTCAAATAAAGGCATTCTTCAGACTGGTCTATGATGACTTTACCCAGGATACCGTGACACTCCTCGGCGAGGAAATTCAGCCGTTGGTAACGAGTCGTGATACGCTGCATGATTTCGGCAAAGTGAAATTGAATATTTCGAAGTCTGATACGATCACCGTACTTCGTAACACAAGTTCAAAAGCTACGCTTGGTTTGAATGAGCAACAGATCTTGCCATCAACCTATTTCAAGCTTGATAGACCCATAGCACCTATTGCTGCTCAGACAAGCGTACCGGTTCAAGCGACGTTTACCCCGACAATACCCGGACCATTCAAAGCATATTTTTATTTAACGGTCGGTAACAAACGCGACTCGGTCGAGCTTCGCGGTATTGGTGCGGTCGCGAAAGCAATCTTCAATCCGACGCCTGTGAACTATGGCATCGTCAAATCAAACGTCTCCGATACGATCACGACATCGCTTACTGACTCGGGTGATTATCCGTTGAGAGTTGTTTGGTTTGAGATCAAAGGAGCCGACGCAAAAGATTTTGCTATTGTGTATCAACCTTCTGGTCGTACACCTGTCCCAACATTTACAATTTCGGAAGATTCGACTGTTCAGATCGACGTGCGTTTTAGTACTAATGCGAAAACAGGCTTGGCGCATCGTGCTACGTTGTGCGTACACTATGATGATTCTTCAAGTGATTGCATCCCTCTCGAAGCGATCGAAGAAGCGCAGTATCTCCAGTTCGGGCAAGCGGCAATTGATTTTGGTAATGTGCGAATCAAGACGCATCAGCAAAAATCTGCTTCGTTCAGAAATGGCTCGGGAAAATCATTGTCGTTGGACACCGTTTCGGTTACCCCTGACCCAGGCGAATTTACAATACTCAACAAGTTAAAACCTGTACCTGCCTTCTCGACTGATAGTAGTCTGAAGGTTGATTTTTATCCGGGTGCTCGTGGGCCTTTCGTCGGGTATTTACACGGCAGCGGCGGCGATTTCAAAACAGATTCGATCCAGCTTCGCGGCAAAGGTGTTGCCCCTGTTGCTGAATTCTCTGATACTGTTATTGACTTTGGGACCGTTGTGCTAAATACACCCGCAACCCCAAAACAATTTACGATCACCAACACTGGTGATTGGCTTCTTCATGTGATCAACATCCAAAAGATCGGCGATAAGAAGAATGAATTTAGTTACGCAAAACAAAAAGGCGGCTCGCCATTAGAAGACAGCGTAGATCAACAGCAGAATTCGACCTATGATGTGTTCTTTACACCGACCTCTCAGATCGTCTATCATAGCGCGAGATTGTTGTTTACGTTTGATGACAGCACGACCGCATCGGTATTGCTCGAAGGGTATGATGAATCACCATTCTTGGTGCTCGATCTTGACTCGCTCAACTTTGGCAAAGTTCGCATTGGCACAAAGCCGTCGTATAAAGTTCGTTTAGTCAGCACCTCTCCTGATACGCTTGTCGCAGGGTCGGTACGGTTAGTAGGCTCAAATACTTATTCGGCAGCTCCGCTCGGAAATAATTTCACGGTGCTCCCAAAAGTCTTGCAAGACATTGATGTGCAATTTATGCCGACGGCGATCGGACCAGTGAGCGCACAGTTATTGATCGATGGCAAACAAGCTTCGAATGATACGACCTATATCACGGGTATCGGTGCAATGCCGGTTGCAAGATTTGCTGTTGATACGACGGTGATCGATACACTTGATTTTGGTCAAATGTTTAATGGCTATACCTCCACAAAAACAACGATCTTAAAAAATATCGGTAATTGGGATCTCTCAACACTCAGTTATACGATCAGTGGTGCCGACGCCGCAGATTTTACGGCGCCGACACTGCCACCGCAAATGCTGATAACCGAGAATAATAGCAATGCGCTTGCGATCACCTATAAAGCATCAACGCTTTATCAAGCAACTCCGCGTATTGCTGAGATCGTCTTTGTGCTCGATGATAGCACCACGTTTAAACTCTATCTCAAAGCACAGGATATCGCACCGATAAAAGTTGATCTGCGATTTGATAATAGTAATATCAGAGCTGGTGATATTGTCTATCCGAATCTTAGACTCAAAACAGCGATACCCGATTCATTGAATGTCAATCATATCACCGGTGTCATCACTTGGGATCCGATGGTCGCGTCGTTGGTTGAGGTAGGGCAAGGTCAAATGCTATCACAGTCTGTCGGTTGGACCCTGACCAGACAAACAGGTGACATTGCTGGGCAGTACACTTACGATCTCGAAAGTACGACGGGGCATCTGAGCACACCGGGATCAATACTACGGTTACAATTTAAGGCTGCTCCGACAGCAAAGACTGGCGATCAAACGATCTTGAAACATTCAACGCTCACCTTCCCGCTTCGTAGCGAACTTGCTATTCAAGAGCAACAAGGTGTGATCGTGATCGACTCAGCGTGCGGTAACATTCACTTAACATCGGGTGCACCAAAAGCAAATTTCATCCTAATGAATTCTCCGAACCCATTTGGTTCGGGTGCGGGCAGTGAAGTAACGAGCATTCCATTCTCGGTAGGAAGTGATGAAACAATGGTGACGATCAGAGTGCTTGATATTACCGGAAGAGAAGTCTCTCGCCCAATAAATGCGCAGCTCTACAATCAAGGGTCATACGAATTGCGACTTTCGGCACACGACATCCCAAATAGTGGGACGTATCTTTACGAATTCATTGCCGGCAATGATAAGCCGACCGTTCGGAAGATGCTCGTTAGGAAATAATGTTATTCCAATCGGCGTGAGACTCCATCGCCGCAGAAAGCAAACCGAGATACTCGGTTTGCGAAACCGTATAGAGCCCGAATTGCTTCAGATGTTCGCTCTCCATTTGAGAGTCGAGTAGCACGAATCCTGTGTTGCGGAGATGTTCGACTAATGCGATCAGCGCTATTTGTGAGGCGTTGGGTACTTTTGAGAACATCGACTCGCCACAGAATGCCGCACCGAAAGTGAGGCCATATAATCCGCCGACAAGTGCTCCGTCGCTCCAAGCTTCGACCGAATGCGCAATACCCATTTGATGAAGCTCTGAATAGAGTAACTTCATTTCTTCAGAGATCCAGATCTCTTCATCAGGTAATTCGTCATAGCGAGCACATTGATCGATCACCTGGTCGAATGCTGTGTCTATTCGTATCTCAAAATGTAATTGGTGCATAGCGGCGCGAAGAGACTTGCGCACCACAAAACGCTCGTCGAGCGGAATAATACCTCGGGGTTCATAAAAATAAAAACCGATCTCACCGTTTCTTCCCGAAGCCATTGGGAAATATCCTTGCCGATAGGCTTCTATAATTAATGCTGTTGTGACCACGACCTTTTTATTTTGAGAGGATCACAAACTCGATCCGACGGTTGGTGCGTCGCCCTTCTTCGGTAGCATTATCTGCGATCGGGCGGCTATCGCCATAACCCGTCACTTCCAGACGTCCGGCTTGGATGCCGCTACTGATGAGGTATTGTTTGACGGCTTCGGCACGTTTGACCGATAGCTCCATATTTTTATCATGCGGTCCGCTCGCATCGGCATGACCTTCGATCCGGAGTTTCATTGTTGGTCGAACGAATAATAATCTGACGACACGTTCGAGCTCTTCGATAAACTCTTGCGCAAGTGAGGCTTGGTTTGGTTGGAATAGCAAGTCTTCGAAGACAAAGCGCTTGCCTTCTTCGAGTGCTTGTAGTTTTCTTGATGCCAGCGGTGATTGATCTTCCGAGCGAAGGATATCAATTCGCACGCTATCGGGGGCAAGTGTTGATTGCGATAAATATTTTAATGAATACAGACTCGTAATATCTTGTGCAACCGAGCTAATAACACTATCGAACGGCTTACGAATATCAAAGCTCGTGCCTTCGGTTACAGCCGCCATTTGCATAAACTCCGGAAACTCGGGCGGCGTGATCGTAATAAGCCGGACTTCACGTTCATACAGATAATCTGCCATTGACTTGGACGTAAAATCAGTGGTGCCGTCGCCGGGTTCGCCTTGTTGGTGAAACTGTGCATCGGTAATAATAATAGCCAGATGCAATGCGGTCGGTCGCATCGGGAGGAGGGTTGCGGCTTTCAAGCCTTCAAGCGCGTTCTCTTTAATATCACCACCACCGACGGTTTCAATATCCGATATCCACTTTTCAAACTCGGTGATATCATCTGTTAAAATTGGACTTGCCCATTCAACAGTATCCGAAAAACGTGTCATCCCGAGACGAAAATCGAAACCATGCCCACGAAGCGATTCAACAAAATGTCGGACGTTATCTTTAACCGTAGAGATCAGATCGCGCATCGAAGCAGTTTGATCGATCACGAACACGATATCGACTGGCACACGATTCTCCGAACTGATGAGATCGAGCGAGATGATCGGGCGTTGGATGCCGTTTTCCAACACAATAACATCTTCTTTTTTTAGACCGCGCACAAACAAATTTCGATCATTGACGGCACTAAAAATGACACTCATCTGAGGGAAATGAGTAATATCGACACTTTTGATCTCGAAAAACACATTTCCTTTGATGCTATGGAGCCCCGAACCTTGCTGATGGCGTTTGGAAACATCGCGCATCTTTTGAAGACCCTGCGAACGCAACGATCCGGTACTACAGACCAGAATTGCCAATAAAAACATCGAAAATGCCAAATGCTGCGTTCTTCTCACTAACAATAAATGATGGTGTCGGTATATCTCTACGGATAAACCCAAAAATTGCTTCAATGTTACAGTTTTTTATTAAAAAATCTCACTTTCTCGGTGAAACTCTTTCGCCTCAAGTTTGTCTTTGTTTCAGATGATTCGTCACACGATCATATTAGTCGTACTCCTGCTCACCCCTTCATTCGGATTTGGGGGCTGGAAGCAAGTCGGAAATTTTAACCGTGTGGTGTCCTGCGGTTTTTTTTCCAATGAAAAAACTGGGCTCATAGGCTTTGGCACTCCTCTTGATGATCGAAAGCAGATAACGATCAAACGCACCACTGATGGCGGCGCCACATGGCTGGCTTGTACTGTTCCGGCAGGGACGGGTAGAGTGTCTTCTCTATTTATGAAAGATTCACTGATAGGCTATGCATCGATAATGAACGGCCCCTATTCGATCTTAAAAACAAACGACGGTGGGAAATCTTGGCAAAATTTGATCAATGGAGACAATGAGTCTTCGACCTGTGTATATGCCACTTCGAAAGCAGTCATAAGAACACTTTGGTTTGCTGCCGGTGGTGCGTCGATGAATAACGCAACATTCTCTCAGGTTTTTACCGGCACTAACGAAGATCGAAGTAATGGTATTGCATTCCTCGATGATCTTAATGGGGTTGTCACGATGGGACCCGATGCCACAGTTTTTGGAGGCGGCTCACAACCTCGAACATATTTTACTGCCAATGGTGGAGTCACCTGGAATCGGGGTGGCAATATGCGAGAGTCATGGGGCGTCTATGCCGATAGAAGCACGAAGACTTATGTAGCATTAGCAGAAGATGGGCAAGCGAACCCAGGCGATGTATTATATCGGTCAGTTGATAACGGCAGATCGTGGGGACAATCGAACCCATCATTACTCAATAACTATAAATTTACAGGTCATATTGCCGGAGTCGCATCGACGATCTACGTCCAAACTGAAATTGGCACGAACCGTGGAATGTATCGTTCAGACGATCTCGGGAATACGTGGCGTGCAGTTGGTGGACCTTCGAACACACGCGACACACGGTTTTGTGCACTTGGCTGCCGTGGCGAAATCGTTTATGCCTTCGATAACAACGGTGCGGTCTGGAAAACAACCGATGGAGGTGACGGCTCGATCATTCCACCGCCATATATCGGCAAGATCGAATCAAAAGGTATTGGCGAGAAAATACTCATCCCTATTATTTATGATTCATTGCCTGTTGCAATTCCATTACAAGAGATCGCGGGTACGATCTCGCTCAATGACGACTTGCTCCAACCCGATAGTATTTTTTTAACGATGACGCAGTGCGAAGGTCTTGCTACCTTCGACACGATCTTTCAGATCAGCAAAGGTATTTGGAGTTTTGATATTAAGCTCAAGAAGACAACCACGATCAGCGGCTCTTCAGTAAAGCCATTGTTTTTTGTGTTTGCGCATACGTATCTGAGTGATTCAGTATCAACTCCGGTAACAATACAAACTGTAAATTTTGTCAACAATGGAAATTCTTCGCTCTTAGGTACTTGTAGTGTTGCCGTATCAAATTCTGATCTTGGTGAGTTCGTACTCAAAACTGAGTGCGGCGATTCGGTACTGATAAAAGCATTACGCGGAGAAAATGTATCCTCACTCTTTACTGTCAGACCTAACCCGGCCCATGACGTAGTGACTATTTCATCACAGATGCCTTCGTCTGCAGAAGTGGTGGCTGATCTTGTCAGCAGCAGTGGGCAAACTGTGGCGCATCAACTCTTACACACATCTTTAGGATATTCCGAACACCAACTTTCTATCGAAGGAATTCCGGCGGGTAT
>JBBRNY010000072.1:0-12026 GCA_038229915.1 Kapaibacterium sp. (SeqCode)
ACCTTCCATCTGAGGAGTGATGTATCGTTTCAGGATGACGAATGCTTTAGCGGTGGCAAAGGTCGAAAGTTTATTGCAAAAGATGCGAAGTACTCGCTCGAACGTGTCTGCGATCCGAAGACTCTCACCAGTGGCTATTGGATATTCCAAGGCATTGTCGAAGGTGCCGATGAGTATTTTATGCGTGACTCACTTAACAAAATTGGCAAGACCGTCACTGATGTAACAGGTTTTCAAACCCCAAATGATACAACATTCGTCATCAAACTAACAAAGCCGTTTGCGCCATTCCTCGAGCATCTTACAACGAGTTTTGGTTTTATCATCGCTCACGAAGCGGTAGAAAAATACGGAAAAGATTTCTTCCAACATCCTGTCGGAACAGGTCCGTTCATCTTTTCGCATTGGAGACCCGACGAAGAGATCTTGATGAAACGCAACCCGAAGTATTGGCAAGTTGACAATGTTGGCAATCGCTTACCACTTTTAGATGAAGTTCGATTTACATTTATCAAAGACGACAAAACGCTGTTCGCAAATTTCGAGCGTGGCGTATTGGATGAGGATTTTACGATTCCGACTGAGTCATTCCAAAACATTGTCACTGCCGACAAAAAATTAACTCCGGGATACCAAAAGAAAAATTATCAGTTACAACACGTGACAGCGATGAACTCCTATTTCATCGACATCCTCTGCACGAGCCCGATGTATTCGAGCATTGCATTCCGACGTGCGCTGAGCTTTGGTGTTGACCGTGATCAGATCGTTAAGTACGTGCTCAAGAATATGCCTCACTCGAGTGCCGATCATTTTATCGTACCACCGGCATTCTCGACATATCCGATCAATGAAGTACACGGTATTTCATTTAATGCTGACAGTGCAAAATACTGGCTCGAAAAAGCAGGCTATGGAAAAGGCAAACCCCTCGCGATAAAACTTTCTGTCTATAATGAGCCATCCCAAATGCAGATTGCACAGGCGGTGCAGAGAATGTGGGAAGTGAACCTCGGTGCGAAAGTTGAGATCCAAGTAATGCAATCCGGTCAACTGTTAGATCAATCGGAAGATGGGAAGTTGGACATATGGATCACTCGTTGGTACGCCGATTATCCTGAGGTCGAAAATTTTCTCAATCTTATTTATGGAAAACTCGTGCCACCAAGCGCATCAATGAAAAGCTATCCGAACAGTACACGTTGGAATTCCGAAGCATTCAATCGTTATTACGGAGACGCATTACAAACAACCGACGAAGCCAAGCGCATGTCATTGTATGCCCAAGCTGAGAATATCGCGGCTTATGAAGCTCCTTGTATCCCATTGTTCTATCAAGAACACTACCGCCTGTTACAGCCGTGGGTTCGTGATAACCCGCTCGACCCAATGAATCGGATCGATCTCAAATGGGTGTGGCTTGATAAATAATTTTATGTAATGCCTCAGATCGTCGTACAAAAATTTGGCGGGACTTCGGTGCAAGATGCGCCGGCAATGCGGCGCGTCATGGAGGTCGTCAAACAGCATGGTATCAAGCGCGGCATACGTCCGTTGGTTGTGCTTTCAGCCTGTTCGGGTGTTACCAATTCGCTTATCCGAATTGGCGAACTTGCGATGCTCAAGAAATTTGACGAGGCACATAAAGTTATATCAGAACTTGACGAACGGCATTTCAATATTGTCCACGACTTAAAACTTTCGCTAAGAGTAGAACAAGAAGCCGCGTTAGAATTACGATTCATTTGGCGAGAACTTCGTACGCTTGTTCGAGGTATCGAATTACTTGGCGAACTTACGCCAAAGATGAAAGACAAATTGCTTTCTGCTGGCGAGCGTGCTTCGACTACGATTTTCGCCCACGCCTTTCGAGAGCATCTCTCTGCAAAATCGATCGCTGTTTACTATTGCGATGCGCGCGAATTCTTTATTACCGACTCTGCTTTCACGCTTGCCCGACCACAAGTCAGCGAGATAACAAAGCAAATGAAACCGCATGCAAAGAAAATAAGCGGTGGAGCAGTTTGTGTTACACAAGGATTTATCGGTGCCACCAAACGTGGCGAAACAACTACGATCGGCAGAGGCGGCTCAGACTTTTCGGCTGCTATTATGGGCGTTGCCATCGCCGCAAAAGAAATTCAGATCTGGACGGATGTTGCTGGTATTTTCACCTGCGACCCACGCCTTGTTCCCGACGCGTATGCACAACCGGTCGTCAGTTTTGTTGATGCGTCAACTATGGCTTTTTTTGGTGCGAAGGTGTTGCATCCAGAGACGATCGGTCCTGCGGTCGAAGCAGGAATTCCGGTTCGGGTACTCTCTTCAAAACAACCAAAACTCGAAGGAACAACAATTCTCACTTCTTCTGAGGGCACTTCAGATATTATTGGCATCGCGATCAAACGGAATATCGCGCTTGCAAAAATTCGCTCGACCGAGCTTGTCCCTGTAGCAACTTCGCTACCAATAATTTTTGACGCCCTTTCAGATAATAATATTATTCCGCTTGCGACAAGCCTATCATTTGACAACGCATTGTTTGCGCTCGATAGTACTGAAGAATCATTAAAACTACAAGCCGCATTGCATGGATATATTCCTCTCACTTCCAAACCGGGGAAAGCATTGATAACGCTCGTGGGGCACGGTCTTGAGCACTCAGCTGGCGTAGCGGCGCGACTATTTTCTGCCGTAAAGAAAAATAATTGTGAGATGGTCTCGTTCGGAGGTTCGGAGAACGCGATCTCTATCGTTGTACCCGATAACGAGATCGAGTCAACTGTTCGCCGGATACATAAAGAATTTTTTACTTCTTAATAATTCTAATAATTGCCGAGGGAATCCCAGTCCCACTAACATTTGTCATTGGGTAATTTACATTCCGCTGAATATATTTCGAACGCTGAAAACTCAGCAGTGGGAATGGTGACGGACCTTTGAGCTTTACATCATTGCCATAAAAATCAGGTTCAAGGCTTACGATAATACTTCCGGTCGGGATATTCATCGGCTGAAGTTTGTCTCCACCCGGAAAAGGTAGATTGTCATTCGCACTGTCGCTATCGTGACCGACAGAGTCAGAGAACAAACCATAAAAAATTAATTGGTCAGGAGTAAAATTAGAATCAACTGCCCATAAACCATATTTCCAACCAGTCGGGGCAAGCGGCAGTTGCGAAAGTGATGACCGAAAAGTAGCACCGTCATAGGAGCTGAGATAAAACTCATGTTTGTACGCTGTCGTATCAGATAATTGCGTAGTAAATACTAACGAACCACCAAGCCCCGAGAAATCACCCAGAGGGCTCGCCGAAAGATTGGAAGTTTTTATAGTACTATCGCCGCTCAGCTTACCACTCATTAATACTAAGCCGGGTGTGGTAGCCGTCGGTGTATTTTCGATCGTTATCATCGCATCAGAAATACTATCAATGCGCGATGTTAGATTATGGAAAAGAAAAGCACTCGTGTCGGCAACACTAATGTATGTTACTTTAATTATTGAGGTGTTAACCCACGGAGAATCAATGCCACTCCTAAGCCATAACACATAGCTCTCCCCAATTCGTGGCGGTCGAAGGTGACTCGTTGTTAGGGAAATATCAGCATTATACGTCGACGACGCTGGTTCCGTTGTCGTTTCTTTACAACTTGCAAAAACTAACGCGCTGAGACTAATAAACAGTATAGCTATAAATTGCTTCACTTGCCTTTTTTCTTAACAACACGCTTCGACGGTTTTTGTTTCTGGGTCGGCTTTCTCAGTAATGCTGGAGGCACGTTAATTTCCATTCGTAAAATTGCCGCGGCTATCGTTTTTCCTTGCGCGTCTTGCTTTAGGCTCACGGTGCCGCCACCGCCGAGTGTGTTGTGCAAGAGAAAATTCAAAGCCCAAAGGTTGGCGAGTTCAAAGCGCTCGACTTTGCCGAGACAAATGCCCTTGAAATGTTTTTTTACTTTTGCTGCAGTGATCTCTTTTTTGATCAGCGGATAAAATCGTGCATCACGAGCGATCAAGCCAACGTTTGCCGCATCACCTTTATCGCCACTACGGGCATGACAGATTTCTAATAATTGTACTTTCATTTATGCTTCCTCGACAATAACTCTTGGGGTAACGGCTGCTTTTTTCAGAAGTGCGGGCCAATAAGCGACCACATCACTCGGCTTCGGTCTGCCACCGGCAAAACCGGTAACACTTGGCGGACCAGTCAAGATCAGTGGCGCAATGTTCTTGCCAAACTCTATAATGGAATTTTTATCTTGTCCACGAACCGCAAATTTTACAACCACTTCCTCTACATCAGACTCTTTCGTCTGTGTGAGCAAACCGTGGCAAGAGTTAAAACCGAGATACTCGGTTCGCATTTCTTCGAACGTACAACCTGCTTTTTTCAAACGACCGCGAAGTATCTTGTCCGAAAGTCTTGCCTTCTCCATCGCATCAGGCCAAGTATATGTTAAAGTACCTTGCGCTGAATATCCATCGTTATAGGACATGGATACTTTATAGAACTCAGTCGAAGGCCGACCTTTGATGTCATAGACTCTGACACGATCTTTTCCCAAATCTTCGAGTTGTATCGAAGTAAAATCTGCTACACAATCAGGTGTGATATACTCACGAGGATCACCGATCTCATAGAGCAACTGCTCGGCGACGCTGGCGCGAGAAACAACTCCGCCTGTTTTTGGATGCTTCGTGATAATAAACTCGCCGTTCGGATAGGCCTCGGCTATCGGAAAACCGATATTTGTAAAATCTTTCACACTCTTCCAATCGGCAGAAAAATTTCCGCCCGAGCTTTGCGCACCGCATTCGAGAATATGTCCTGCGACCGTCCCGGCTGCCATTTTATCCCAATCATCTGCCGCCCAGCCGAACTCATGTATCATTGGCGCAAGGGTCAAGCCCGTATCGGTCGTGCGACCCGTGATGACGATCTGAGCACCCTGTCTCAGTGCCTCGACAATAGGCCATGCGCCAAAATATACATTTGCGCTTAGGACGCGGTCTCGAACCCCTTTGAGCGACTCACCAGTCTCCATATTCTTGAGTTTATGACCACTTGCCAAAAGCGAATCGATCGAATCGAGAATATTATCTTCCAACACAATGCCAACTTTGATCTTGATGCCACGTTTTCTCGCAGCTGCAAAAATGGCATCGCGACAAGCTTCGGGATTCACGCCACCACCGTTAGTAATGACTTTAATATTTTTGCTGACAATATCCGGCAGGATCTTGTCTATCACATCGACCAGATCTTTCGCATAGCCTGCCTTTGGGTCGCGCAGTTTTTGCTTTTGCATAATGGACATCGTTACCTCGGCGAGGTAGTCCATCATCATATAATCGAGCGGTGATTTATCGTTGGCAAGCCTGACCTGGTCGATCGGCGCACTCGGCAGATCGCCCCAAAATCCCTGCCCGGAAGCAATGCGAATTCGTTTTTTCATATTGAGTTATGCAACAACAAACGGAGCGGATTTGTCAACGGAAATTATCCGAACGGAGATTTTAGAATAAGACTGTATCAACTGCCCCATTTTAAATATTACTTACCTAAACACTCTCTTCATCGGCACTGCCAAGAACATCCCTATTGGTGCAGTGATCATATAGAGCCACAAAGCCGGAGCATAGCCGGAGACGATCGCGGGTCCGAGTGTTCGTGCGGGGTTCATTGATGCGCCGGTGTAGGGACCAGTTAGATAAGCGGCAACAAAAACATACCCCCCAATGATGAGCGCAACTTTGAAGATCGAAAGCGTATCTCCTTTCGATTGGACGAAAAACACTGTTGCCATCAACGCAAATGAAATAGCTACCTCAATGAGAAATACTTCCCAGAGTGCGACGTTCGGTAGTGTTCCGCCGAGCGACTGATTCGTCGGAAAAATAACCGAGAGCAAAATACTTGCTATTAATGCGCCCGCAATTTGCGAAACAAGACGCAAAACAAACACCGATGCCGTTGTCCCATTAGTGAATGCAAGCACTATCGAGATACCCGGATTAAAATGTCCTTCAGCAATTTTTTCGCAAAGATAGATCGCCAGAAAAACTGCCACGCCCCAGGTGATACATATTCCAAGATGGGTTACTGCTCCGCCACTCGTATCATTGATGATCATCGAAGCTGTGCCAATAAAAACAATAATGAATGTTCCGAGAAACTCGGAAAGTGCGGTCTTGAGCATTCGTATTATTTACTTCCGATGTCTTTGACAGCTTGATGATATTCCATCTCGCTGAGTGTTGCTTCCGGCAAAGCGAGAAATAATTGAATTCGGCGTTCGATCTCCCCAGCGATCTTTCGGAAAATTCGCCTCTTCTCTTCGTCCGTCCCTTCAAACTTTGCCGGGTCTTCAAACCCCCAATGTGCCGTGATCGGTTTCCCAGGAAATACCGGGCAAGCCTCTTTTGCGTCGTCGCACACCGTGACAATAAAACTCAACGGCTCGCCCAAATAGACATCAAGTGATTTTGATCTATTCTGCGAAATATCGATCCCCATCTCGCGCATCGTCTCGATAGCCATTGGGTGAACATACCCAGCAGGAATAGATCCAGCACTGAGTGCCGTAAAGCGATCACCGGCAAGTTTGTTCAAAATACCTTCAGCCATTTGGCTCCGGCAAGAATTGCCGGTGCAGAGAAAGAGAATATTAGGGTTGCTCATCATCTATTTATAAATATACGAAAATAAACTTTAGAGATATAATATCGGGCAACAAAAACAGATCAAATAATTGTTAAACCGCACAATGAAGAAGATCGGAATTATCGGCGCGCCGTGTATTGACGAAGTTATATCGCCTTCGGGTGAAATGACTTCACAAGCATTCGGTGGCATCTTGTATTCGTATGCAGCCATCGAGCGTGCAATTGGCGAGCTACATGCCAACGTCGAATGTTTCCCCATCACCTGGACATCTATTCCTGACCGCGAGTTAATACTTCCATTCTACAAACTTCTCACGCATTTTAAGGATATTACTCCGCTCCTGCAAACTGAGGCTCTTACTAATCGTGTGCGACTTGTCTATCAAGACGACGCAAATCGAACCGAGCATTGCCCAAGTATTTTACCGGAGCTAACACCCGAAGAACTTTCGTGGATCGATCTGGAATCACTTGATGGACTATTTATCAATATGATTTCGGGTTTTGATATTTCGCTCGAAACGATGCAATGGATTCGTACACAAACCAAAGCGCATATCCATCTTGATGTTCATGCTATGGTCTTGGGTGCATTATCTGTCGGGTCTAATGAGCCCCGTAAACTTGCCGGCCGCAGTGATTGGCGAGAGTGGCTGGCTTGCGTTGATTCTGTGCAGATGAACGAACTGGAATCGGATTGGCTCGGAGCTTATGAATTAAACTCGGAGCTTGAACTGCTTCAGGAAATTCGAAGACTCTTTAATACAAATGGCTCGCCGCAAACAGTGATCGTTACTCGTGCCGAGCGTGGCGCGACCAGTTTTGATTTTATTGCAGAAAAAATTTGGAAGAAGGACCCGATGAAACGACCGATCATAAATACAACAGGTTCGGGCGATGTTTTTGGTGCTATTTATACGTTGGCAAAAACACTGGGAGCTTCCGAACAAGAATCACTCTATCATGCTGAGTCGTGGGCAGGTTGGAATATAGAGCTTAGCTCACTTGAGGAAATTCTTTATGCTCCGCTTTCGAGCGAGATCTTGGCTTAGTCAATAAACACGCCTCGTCTGGCCTCCAATGGGTCGGGAGGTGGCAATGCATTTGCATAAGCAACGGCATCATCGATCTCTTGTTTGATCTGAGTTTCGAGAGCAATTATTTCTTGCTCTTTCATTTTATTGTCGAGCAAGAGTGCTCTGGTTTTTAGAACTGGGTCCTTCTGTTGCCACTCGGCAAGCAATTCTTTCGAGACATATTCTGCGCCATCATGCTCGGCGTGTCCTCGCATACGCATTGTAACGCATTCGATCAATGTCGGTCCTTCTCCACCTCGTGCACGTTCGACCGCTTTCGAGGTTGCGTCATACACAGCTTCGAGATCAGTGCCGTCAACGGTTACGCCCGGTATGCCGTAGCCTATTGCACGATCGGAATATTTCGGATTATGTGTTTGATGTGCAACCGGTGTTGAATAGGCAAATTGATTGTTTTCGATAATAAGGATAAACGGCAAGTTCATCACCGATGCCATCATCAAACCTTCGTGAACCTCGCCGACCGATGAACCACCATCGCCGATATAATTTATAACAACATTCTTCGTTTTTTTCATTTTCTGCGCAAGTGCTACGCCTGCGGCTACCGGTACCATTGCCCCAAGATGCGAGACGTTGCCATAGATACCACGCTTCACATCGGCGAAATGTCCGGTGCCATCGGTCCCGCGAGTCATTGCTCCTTTGCGAAAGAGAAAATTGATCGCCATTTCTTGCGCCGTCATTCCGCGAACAAAATGCGCTCCGTTATCGCGATGCATCGGGAAAATAATATCGCCGTCGCCCAATGCCATCGCTGTCCCAACGCTCGTCGCCTCGTTGCCGATCTGTGAGTACACACCACCGACGATCTTTGATTGGCGATACAAATTGATCAACGCATTATCAAACTCCCGCGCGCGGAGCATATTGGTATAGGCGAATCTGAGTTGGTCGGTTGTCATTGCACATTCAACACGAATTCCATCCTTGAGAATCCGTAGAAACCGATTCATCTCGATGGAACAAATTGCCTCTTATCTCCCTTATATCGGCGCACGTTCAAAATTATACTATTTATGGGCTTACAATGCGGTATCGTCGGACTTCCTAATGTTGGGAAATCTACACTTTTTAATGCGATCACATCGTCGAACTTGGCTGCGGCGGCAAACTATCCGTTCTGCACCATCGAGCCGAATACTGGCGTTGTTGCCGTCCCTGATGCTCGTTTGGGCGTCTTGACGACCATTGCTGAGCCTGACAAAGAAGTCCCGGCAACGATCGAGTTCGTTGATATAGCTGGCTTAGTAAAAGGTGCTGCCTCGGGCGAAGGCTTAGGCAACCAATTCCTTTCTCATATTCGTGATGTTGACGCGATCTTGCATGTCGTACGCTGTTTTGACGACAATAATATCATTCACGTCGATGGCTCGGTCAATCCCGTTCGCGATATTGAGATCATCGACTCCGAATTGATCTTCAAAGACATTGATACCGTTGATAAAAAGATCGACGGCGCGGCGCGCAAAGCTAAAACCGGCGACGCCAAAGCAAAAGCTGAAGTTGATCTCTATGAGCGTGTCCGAACACATCTCGGCGAGGGCAAGCTTGCTCGCACATTCGAAACAACCAACGACGACGAAATTCTCTGGATGCGCGATATGCACCTTATCACGCGTAAACCGGTAATGTATATTGCCAATACTGATGAAGCGGGTATCCAGCACGGCAATGCTTATATTAAGCTCGTTCAAGAGATCGCCGCAAAAGAGAAAGCCAATGTCGTAGCGATCTGTGCGAAGATCGAAAGCGAACTTGCCGAACTCCCGACCGATGAACGCGCCGCTTTCTTACAAGAACTTGGGATGAAAGAGCCTGGTTTGAATGTCATCGTTCGCTCGGCATACGACCTGTTGGGTCTGCAAACATACTTCACCGTCGGCAAACAAGAAGTTCGTGCCTGGACAGTCCGCAAAGGCGCTAAAGGACCTGAAGCCGCCGGAGTGATCCATACCGATTTTGAAAAGGGCTTTATCCGCGCCGAAGTAATGAAATATGACGATTTTGTCCGCCTCAAAACCGAAGCCGCTATGCGTGACGCAGGTCTTTTGAGAAGTGAAGGGCGAGACTATACCGTACAAGACGGTGATATTATGCACTTCAGATTCAACGTCTGAGCCTACTCAATTCTCGATTCTACATTCCCAATTCCCAATTGGCGTATTTTTGTAATACGTGCTACCTGTTTATAAATATAACCAGACCTTCTTCTCGCGCCGCGAGATGGAAGTGCTGTTAAAAGACCTCGGCTTTACTGCCGTCGATATCAATCATGCTATCGGTGCGTATGATATGGCAGAAAGCGTGCACGAAGGTCAGAAACGCCACGATCAAACTCCCTACTTTTGGCATCCAAGCCGCGTCGCAAAGATCACGATCATTGAACTGGGAATAAAAGACGTACAAGTTATTTGTGCTGCATTACTCCATGATGTGCTTGAAGACTCGCAAGAAATTACCCCAGAAGTGATAGAGTATAATTTCGGTGAATATGCGAGCTACCTCGTGCAAATGCTCACCAAAGATATTAAAGCAGAAGGAATGTTGAGGGAGTTGATCGAGAAAGAATACGTTGATCGTCTTGCAAAAGCAACTGATGATGCGAAAATGCTGAAGTTGATCGATCGGTTGGATTCGTTTCGATGTCTCGAGTTTAATGTCAAGAGAAACCCGATCAAATATATCATCGAAACAACAAAATTCTACTTCCCGCTGGCACAGGCTTCGACAGACCCAAAGATGCAGTACCTGATCAAAGAGCTCCAGACCGCAAGAAATAAATTTCTCGGTTGATCTTTAGTTGAGCCGACTTTAGTCGGCTCAAAAAAAACTCCGACTAAAGTCGGAGCTACTGATTCAAATTATTTCAAATGTTCAAGTGCATAGCTAATGCGTGAAGTTACTTCCGACTTCCCAAGCACTTCTAATAGCTCAAACAATCCCGGTCCCGAGCCAACACCACTGACGGAAAGTCGCAACGGGTGAATCAGCTTCCCTGCGGAAATATCTTTCGACTCTGCGTATGCTCTGATGATCTGCTCGATAGAATCGTGTGTCCATTCTGCCGAAGCTGATAGCAATACCAACAGATCGGCCAGTCTCTGCTTTGCTTCTTCTGTCCAATTTTTTGCGCGAGACTTTTCGTCGAACTCGGTTGGAGCCTTGAAGAAATATCCTGCAAAATCTACGAAGTCATTCAATGTCCGAACACGCTCGGTCATCAAGCCGATAACCTTCAAGAGATATTCATCGCTCACAGCATACCCGCGATTATCAGCAAGTGGCTTTACCGACTTGAATAATTCTTCAGGTGTTTTACTACGAATATACTCGCTGTTCATCCAATCAAGTTTTTCGCGCCCGAATACTGCGCCCGACTTATTGACTTTGTCAAGCTCGAAGGCGGCGATCAACTCCTCGATAGAATAAATTTCCTGAGCATCGGAAGGATTGAAGCCCAGTAATGCACAGAAATTGACTAATGCATCAGGCAAGTATCCCTGCGTCTTAAAATCTTCAACAGCCACATCGCCCTGACGTTTCGAGAGCTTGCTACGATCCGGGTTCAAGAGCAACGGTAGATGCGCAAACTTTGGCATTTCTGCTTCCCAGCCCAATGCGCGATAGAGTAAGACGTGTTTCGGAGTCGAGGTGAGCCACTCTTCACCGCGAATGACGTGGGTGATCTTCATTAAATGATCGTCAACGATATTTGCCAAATGATAGGTTGGGAAACCGTCTGATTTGAGCAAGACTTGGTCGTCAATCGTTTTTGATTCAAAACTGACATCGCCTCGAACCAGATCGTTAAAGGTGATGGTCTCGCCAAGTGGCACTCGAAGACGCACGACGTGCGGCATTCCAGCGTCTTTTTTTGTTTGTACTTCTTCGTGAGTCAAGTTTCTGCAATGACGGTCGTACATCGGTGGCTGCCCCGAAGCCTGCATCGCTTTGCGCACTTCATCAAGGCGCTCGCTTGTACAAAAACATGGGTACGCTTTGTTGTTTGCAATTAATTCGTCGGCGTAATTGCGGTAGATCTCTGTACGCTCTGACTGGACGTATGGTCCATATTCTCCGCCTTGTGTCGGACCTTCATCGAACGAGATACCAGCCCACTCCATCGTCCGGAGTAAATTTTCGACAGCACCTTCGACCAAACGAGTGCGGTCAGTATCTTCGATACGCAACACATTCACACCGTTGTTATGACGGGCGAAGAGATAGTTATAGAGTGCTGTTCGTAAAGACCC
>JBBRNY010000073.1:0-11896 GCA_038229915.1 Kapaibacterium sp. (SeqCode)
GAATCCCTAAAAAGTCGTCTCAGTTCGGATCGGAGTCTGCAACTCGACTCCGGGAAGTTGGAATTGCTAGTAATCGCGCATCAGCACGGCGCGGTGAATACGTTCCCGGGCCTTGTACACACCGCCCGTCACGCCATGAAAGCCGAGGGCACCCAAAGCCGCCTTATAAGCGTCTATGGTGAAATCGGTGATTGGGGCGAAGTCGTAACAAGGTAGCCGTACCGGAAGGTGCGGCTGGATCACCTCCTTTCTAAGGTGAATACGACTTTCTATTGTTCATTTCACGGTGAACATAGTTGGTCGCACCAAATGATATAGTGGATCATGATTCACTCTTATTTTGCTCACTTTCTCTGCAATGGCTTTTAGGAAACCCCGTCGCTCTGCGATGGGGTTTTTTTTTGCTTGAATTCTAAAAATCCCAGTAATTTTTAGTTGTTGGGAAAATGTTAATGATATGCTAATTACATGTATATCAATAGCTTATAGGTTACATGATTATTGTAATTCAAAAAAAACATAAAAAATTAGGTTTTTTAATTTTTTTTTCGTAAGTTTGCTTCGCTAATTAAATTTCGACTTTGAATGAAAAAAATATTTTTTTTTACAATTGTTCTCTTTTGTACATTTTCTAACTTAGCACATGCTCAATGGGATGGTTCTAACCCCCTTGTTTATAAAATTCCAAAGATTACAACTTTTCCACCAATCACGATAGGACAACCTTTGGATGTTGTTTTGACTTATCATTGGTTTGATCAGGCAATGAGGTCATATACTAGTTATTCTATTGATAGTTTTTTAAATGCAATGCAACTTAGTGATACAGCAAAATATATTGCTAATGCACTATATCGGATATGTGATGATGATCCGATCACTTATCATCTTTGGCTGATGGGCGGTGGTGGTCTTCCACTCGCTTATTGGCCACAGAGTGATCCATCTCACACGGAACTTGAGTTTCTCAAGCGTATTTATGTAATTATAAGCGATACTGCTCGAAGTGCATATTTATTAAGCTCAGATATTATTTCCGATGTAAAAGTAATAGATACATTTTCAGTAACAAAATCAGTAGCACATGGATTTAGAGCTCGACAGATTGTTCGGGTGTCATGTAGTATTCTTGATCAAATAAAAGGGAATTATGTCCCATCCTGTGCTATCGATACCTTCTATCGCTCCAAAGGAATAATTACACCGCAATCATTGTATCCATCTATAACATCACCCGTAAGAGCAGATACTGGGGGGTGTCTACAATTTGAGTACTCTTTAGGATGGGATCGTATGCCCAATAATGATTATGGCGTCGTTTGGCCATTAGTTGATTCTATGGGGACATGGATAAAACCAGATTCCGAATATATTGTATTTCTTGGTCTCATACAGTTAAATGCCGATAGTAGTTATTCTTATTTTACTTTACAGCCGCTTTGGGGCTCGTTTGGATCAAATGCGGGTATGTATCCAGTACGCGATGGAATCGTTATTGATCCGCATGATGATTTTGGGATCGGAGCTTCGTCCGGACTTACAGTTTCACAATGGAAAACACGCCTACGCGCAAGGATTTCTAAACTCATAAATCCCTAATCTCAATTAAAACATTCCAAGGATTGCTTATGAGGATTATCATTGTTGTTTTATTATTGCTACAATTTTGTCTAACAGGACTTGTATTTGCTCAAGGTTCAATTCCTTGTTGTGATGAGGAATTTCCTTATACTTTTTGTCCAAGTGGATTGACAAGATGTTCTAAAAATCCTACACAGGATCCGAACGGTACGCCAGCTAAATCATATCTTCCAGGTAGTGTTTGTGTATTTCAAATGGGAGAGAATGGAATTTATCAACCTAAGGGAGCACCGACAAATCCGCCGGTTGATTATACCTATTACGGAGGCTCCTACACTCAATGGTTGAAGGATATTGATGCATTTAACAAAGGACTTCCAATACCAGAAGAGCCAATATATACTTGCGGCGAGGAACCAAATGATTTTCATTGTATTGAACCTTTTATTGACGATTTAGATGAGTTTGGTGATCCCAAATATCCTTTGGGGGCAGCTGACCCAGCTTATTTGTCTGACCTTCATGACTTCTGGGAATGCAGGAACGAATATATGTTTGCTTTTCAGGTGTGGGATAAGTGCGCTAAAGAGCAATGGCGAGTAGATAATTTTTATTTTTTAGATGCGGAAAACAATTATACAAAAGTTTGGGACCAGTCTCAAGCAAATTCAGATGCAAATTCTGCGTACCAACACTGGTTGGGGCTTTGCAATCTTGAGGGGCAAACGCATTCAAATTGTTGTCTGAATATTATGGGAGTAGGGGATCCAGACAATTTTAGCAATTCAGGTTTTGACCCTAAGAATACTCTTGCTGTGACTATAGAAGTGGGGTGTAATGAAACAACCTGCCCTGACAGATGGATAGAAGTTAATCTCTCCCCACCATTTCTATATCAAACAAATAACCCTAATGCCACTTCAGATCCGAAATATACATACCATTCTGTACCTCGCTATACGTTCTTTACTGGTTCCGTTCCTCCGAGTCCAATTGCAAGTGGATATGGCGGTTTAAGTTTTTATCAGCTTATGGAACATGAAATTGGGCATTTTTTAGGTATGCATCATCCTAATGACTTACCATGTAACAATAATGCAAATCACGGAAACCCACAAGTTATGTCTCAAGGTCAAAATACTCTAAATGGAAGTCCAAAAAATTTAACAAGCGATGACGAGTGCGAATTCAAGAAGTTGTATTGCAATCCATGCATATCAAAAGTCGGGGAAGAACATCAAAATATACAACCAGAGATATATCCAAATCCATCAACTGATGCTACAACTCTGCGTTATCATGTATACGAGGCGTCTCCCGTGCTAATATCTCTTTATGATATTCTTGGGAAAGAAATAATAGAAGTTTCTTCAGGGAAGCAAACTGAAGGTTATTATCAGGTATCTCTTCCAACCCATTATCTCGGTTCGGGTAATTATTTCTGTCGGATCAAGATAGGGAAAAAACAATATAATCTGAAGCTATCTCTAACAAAATAATACAAATAATAAAAATCAGATTTGATGAACGGCTATTACTT
The DNA here is from genome assembly GCA_038229915.1 of Kapaibacterium sp. (SeqCode). Lineage (GTDB taxonomy): Bacteria > Bacteroidota > Ignavibacteria > Palsa-1295 > Palsa-1295 > JAFDZW01. Next base: position 3,122 of record JBBRNY010000073.1, read on the forward strand.
GAATTTTCATGTCAAGTGTTTAACAGCTGTGAATCGTATAAGTAGCGGCACCGTTCACTTATGCCTCTGAAATGTTTGGTGATGTAACAATACCATCTCTTTCGTTATCAGCTACGGTGATCGAATGTAATTACGGTGTCAAACCAACTTGATCTGAATACGGACTTGAAAACACAGCGATCATTTCGGGGCTGAGAATTTTTGCTCGTTGGGTTTTCCAGTTCGTCAGTGTCACTGCGGTATATTTTTGTTGTATTTTTGCAAGCGTCAGCTTGTTTACTTGTCCCCAATGGAATGTATTGGTGATGCCAGCTTGGTCGAGCAATTGCCGCATTGAGTAGTTCCGCGTGTATTTATCTGTCGTGCTGCGGAGTGTTCAAGAGTATTTTTTGTTATCAAACACTCAAACCAAGATCAAACTCAAGCAAGCATGGCATTGAATTCATTTGCATCAACGGAAAACGAAAAAAGCTCGTGGATGCCGTATGTCGCTGTGTTTGTCAGCTCATTGGTGATCTACCTGTTCACGCTCTCCCACAATTTGGTAGCTTCGCATGACAGCATCGGGTACATTAATGAGATAGATCATTATCAGTGGCTCTTTCATCCTCATCATCTTCTTTACAACCCAATATCAATTCTCTGGCTCAAACTATTACGGGTTCTTGGCTTTTCGAGTGACAGCTCTTTAATTGTTGCGTCATTAAATTCTATCTTTGGCGCAGGCTCGCTTGTGCTGTTGTATCATATACTCAGGGTTCGTCTCAAGAGTGATCTGTTTTCTTCAATCTCCACACTAATACTGATCGGCAGCTCGTTTGGGTTTTGGTTTTACAGCGATTGCGTTGAAGTTTATATTATCCCGTTGTTTTTTCTGCTGGCTGTGCTGAATCTATTATTGAAATCGAGACTCAGCACTAGAGATATTCTCTTGATCGCTATTTTTCATGGTCTTGGTGTGCTGTTCCATCAAATACACGTCTTGCTTGGTTTCGCTATTATTGCTCGGCTTATCTTGTTTCGCAAGGATCTCGAACCTTCACTTAGTAAAGCACTCACGCTTTATCTTGCGCCAGCGATGAGTATTATTTTTCTTGCTTATGGTCTTGTGCTGACACTCAACGTTCATGCTAAAAATCTGAATGACATTCTCTATTGGGGGACAGCGTATTCACATACGTTGCCCGATTCGTGGAACGTGCCAAGCTTAAAGTCATTGTTTAAAGCGTTTATTGGTTTCTCTCACGCTATTTTTGGTGGACATTTTATGTTTGCTGTGCCGGCTATCAAAGAGCGATTGGTACAAATACTCGGTTCGCACGAACTGAAAGATGAAATATTTTTAGTGAGTACGCTTTCGCCATTTGTTGCGCAGGTCTTGACATTATTCAGTGCGATCTTCGGAGTAATATTGATATTTGTCATTTCTGTCTCGTTGAAATTGCTTAAAGCTATCTCACGCAACCTCACGCCAGCAATCGTTTCGGTTGGTGTATGGATGCTCGTATATTGCCTGTTCTTTTGGGTATGGGATCCAACGAATCTTGAATTCTGGATTCCGCAAACCGTGTTATTGTTGTTAATGCTGCACTATTGTTTGCAACGATTCAATAATAGAAAGCTGGCGACAGCATTGATGGTCATACTACCGCTGTTGATGGGCGTCACAAACTATTTCGGAAGCATTCGCCAGTTGCGCGATGAACATTTTGATTATTTTTATGTCGAAGCAACATCATTAGGGGCGATGGTTACAGCCAATGATATTATTCTAACTGATGAACAATGGATCGTTGAGGACTACTACAAACGGTTTACAAAGGCGTCAATATTTTCTCCCGAAGATATAGCTGATAAAAGACCGGAGTATGCGATCGCGAAAGAATCTCTCGCCGCGAAAATCGACTCCTCGCTCACAAAGGGAGGGAAGTTTATTGTAGCTATACAAAATCCCAAACTGCCTTTAACTGACTCAGTTTATTATAGTTATCTCAACTTGTTCACTTCTCACACTATTAATACTCCCTTAACATTGAATCGCCGCAAGATTGGGGTGCTGGAGATCGGAGAAATATCATCGCACTGAAGTCGAAACTGTAACTAATATGGTATTATGGGAAGTAAATCCCTGAAAAGTATAATAAAGAGTGTGGGAGCATTTTGTAAGTTTGTATAATTACTTAATTATTCAAGGTAACACAAGAAATGAATACTACCAAGACTATTGATGTGCTAAATTCCCTCATCGAAATAAACAATGACCGGATAGAAGGCTACCAAACAGCTTCGAAAGAAACGAAAGAGAACGACCTACTAACATTGTTCGCAAAATTTATACAGACAAGCCAGCATTGCAAACAGGAGTTGGTGAGCGAAGTGTTAGAATTGAACGGAACCGTTACTGAGGGCACACGTGCAACGGGAAAATTCTTCCGAGTGTGGATGGATGTAAAAGCCGTGCTTACAGGAATGGAGCGAAAAGAGATTCTCAATTCCTGCGAATTTGGCGAAGATAAAGCCCAAGAAACCTATAATACTGCATTAACTACTGATCTCGAATATATTACACCTGAACAACAAACATTATTAAACGCGCAACGCGCATTATTAAAAGCTGAACACGATATCGTGAAAGATCTAAGAGACAAGGCATAGAACAGAATTAATTTTAGTACTATAACGAGACAGGGAAGAGACTGGAAGGTCTCTTCTTTAATTTTGTGCAGACAATTTCTCGTGCTGAGTTCTTACAATGATATCATCCCAGGATAAGAAATTTATAATAATTTAAGAATTTGGTAATATGGGTATGTGTGATAATGGTGTCTTTTAAGAGAGATGCCCTGATTTGTATGTATATTTGCTGAGTAATTATTTTTTTGATTTCTCCCCATTGGTACAATTTCTGTGCCAACCAAACTCTTTTGTGTTCGTCTCTTTTTGTGTCATTTCAAGTAGGAGGTTTCTTATGAAAACGAATCGTATGAATTTCGCCATCGCGTTACTGCTTTGTTGTCTATGCTTGCCTTTTCAGGTCATGGCACAAGGACAACAACAGCAAATGCCGCCTTGTTTAAAAGGACAAGCAGTCGCAACCTGTTTCTCAGGACATAATCCTTCAATTTATAACCAAATACTTGATGCGTATGTCGTGGGTATCGTTGACATTCACCAACCTGTCGGTCCCGGCACTGTTTCTGCTTGGCCTGCTCCGATGTACCACGGACCGGCGAATAGTTGGAAAGCCTCGCTCTTCGGGCAAGTCTATGGTATTGCGATCGACAAACGAAACAATATCTATCTTACCGCAACGACCAGTTATGGTAATACAATATCTGATCCGCTTGCATTCGGAGCCGGGGGCTCGGGAGGAGTGTATAAAATTGATGGTGTTACCGGCGTTGGATCAGTATTGATCTCAACAGCAAATTATACACAGACACCAGCGGCATCAGTCGGAGGCACGACCATTCCTAATGGCAATGGGACAACAGTTAAGACCGGATTGGGAAATATCTGTTATGACGCTACGCATGATAAACTCTTTGTCACCAACCTTGAGGATGGCGTGATCTATAGTATTAATGCTCTTACGGGTATCATCGATGGTTTTTATGACCCGACCGTTCCTGCAAATCCGCTTGGGACATCAAATCCGGCGATGGTCGCTGATAACGGAACACTTGGTTTTGCTCCGCTTGGCGAACGTATTTGGGGCATCGGATACAATGCTGTAGAAAAACGATTGTATTACGCGGTCTGGATGGAAGATCTTTCCGGTGGAGCAGCCACAACCAAAAATATTATTCGTTCGATCGGGTTAACAGCAACAGGTGCGTTTAATGCGGCAAGTGACGATAAACCGGAAATCCTTCTGCCTGACTTTAGTACAAGCAACAATTCTGCACCAGTTGCAGATATTGAGTTCTCTTCTGCGGGAAAAATGCTTGTCGGAGAGTGTTCGATGGGCGGACCAACTGGTCGTGGCGCGCATTCATCCCGCGTGTTTCAATTTTCGGGACTCTCAACTACGTGGGGTGCTCCGCAACAGATCTTCGTAGGCGCCGGCATTAGCTTTGCAAATTCTTCAGGCGGAGTTGATTTCGGATATGGCAAAGAAGATTCTCTTAAATGTGTAAACTCCGATTGTGATTCGGTACTATGGATGTCGGGTGACTACCTTGCCTTTCCTCCGGGTTTTCCTGGCGTGTATGGTTTACAAAGAACACCTGCAACCGGTAACACGGTAGCAAACGTGCAGAGCACAGGATATTTTATAGATCTTAATGCTGTAGCAGGTACACAAGATAAAACGCAGATCGGCGATGTCGATGTGTTCCGTGATGCATGCGGTTCATCAGTACCTACGGCTCCGTGCTCGGAAGTACGGGTAGCAGCTAAAGTTATTCAAAATGGTGCAGTCGGCGGACCGTGCTGTTACAATGTACAAATTTCAAATACTCTTGCAAACTATTGGACGAACGTCACTGCGCAGGCAATTTCTCCTGGGTTTACGTTCGGCAGTGCAACCGTACCGGCTGGTTGGAGCCTCACGAATAGTGGTACTCTTGCCAATTGGATGCCGCCCGGAGCATTCGTACCAGTCAGAGTAACCGATTCACTCATCCTCTGTATTTCCAGTATGACAAACCCTCCGCAAAAAGTGGAGATCGTTTGGCACGGCGCCAATGGAGAAGTATGTCGTGACACTCTGACGTTTGATTGTTCAAAGGCAGTACCGCCGATACCACCGTGTGCTATCGTGCAAGATTCAATTCTTAATTGCACACAGGCAAACCAGGGCGCTTATACTTATCAGTATTGCATCAAGATCAAGAACAACTCGCCGTTTAGCCAATCACCGTATTTCTATCCGGCAGAAAACTTGTTGATCTGGTCGAGCACTCCGAATGTCAATGTATCTCCTGGATCATTCACATTTGCTCCGGTGCCGTTTGGTGGCTCGACCGGACTGCTGTGTGTAACATTCTCGGGTACTGGTGTAACGCCAGGTGCACCGATCTGTATTGTTGTCCAGCTCCATGGTGCAAAGAATGCGCAAGGGGACGGATACCAATGGTGTTGCCCACCTGATACTGTTTGCTTTACGTTGCCGCCGTGCAAAGATTGTTGTGAAGGATTCAAAAAATCTTTTAGCAATCCGAATGGCTTGCCGCCGTTTAGTCTTACCACAAATGGTGCTGGTGTTGCGACCTTAACGACGAACCTGACATCGGCGCCATCGCCAATTGTCAAGTTCACCGCGACGATCGTAAGCGCAGATATCAAACGCTTTGGTGGAAATAAATACTGCCAAAACACAGCGTGGCTTTCGGCTTCTGGTGATATTATTAACCCACAACCACTCGTTGGGGTATTACCACTCACGACAACACCGCCGCAATTCGCATCTGCTCCGCCAGCTCCGTATCGCGAAGCAATTTGGGGTGTTGTGCCAAGTGGATATGCAATGACCAATACGCCGTTTGCATTGCAAATGCAATTCCCGGCACCACCGACACCAATCTTCGGATGTTATGACAGCTTGCGTATCTGTGTTCGCTTTACTTATACAGACGTAAACTGCCGTACTTGCGATACGCTCATCTGTTTCCAGATCAGACGTGTTGGTAAATGGATATATCATGATGTAGGCACTGTGGATATTGGTGTTATTAAAATGACAAGCAAAACGCAAGGTACACTCACGGTTGATATTCCAAAATTACCGGCAGGATTTTCACCGGAAGATGGTATTCGAGTTAATAGATTAGTGCTTGAAGGTGGCTCAGGAATTCGTCTGACTTCATTTGATGGCAAACCTGCACCAAATTTTGTCGGTACGAAATCGGTGTCGCTCGCTAATGGTGATCAAGCTTCTGTTGCGCTGGTCTATGATAATTATGCCGATCAACGGACATTTGATAATCTGCTAACCTATACATTTGTGCAGGTCAGCAACCCACAGGATACGATGACCGAGACCGTTCATATTCTTGCAACGGTACCGGGAGCATCTGCCGGAGATGTATTTGCTAAGGACGACTCGTCGGCAGTACCGGGGAATGTTCGTACCTATGCATTGTACTTTGCTAATCGTAATCAGTCGAAGACGGTTGTTCACGAAGGCAAACTCACGGTCAGTGATGGCAATCGCATCTTGGCAATGGGACCATTCGAAGACACTGCATCGGTTAGTTATTCAGCGATGAACAGCGCACTGGATGGCAAGGCACGTCTCTATCCAAAAGGATCGCCGTGGTTTGTTGACGGTCCGGAATGCAAAATTGCTTACGGCTCTGTCATTCGACCGATCTATCTGACGATCGCCGGTAATACCGGAAAAACCGTTGTTGTGCACTACACAACTTCCGATGAAAACGGAGGCTTGCTGACGAGTGATTCTGTAATGTTGAGCGATCCGCTGACGATCGTTCGCAAGAATGATCCATCAGCAATGAGACCGTCGGGTTATCTCTATCCGCCGTATCCGAATCCTTCATCAGGTTCGACGACCGTCCAATTCCATCTCGAATCGGCTGACCATGTTACGGTCGTGGTGATGAATCTGCTCGGCAATGAAGTGGCGCGTATTGTTGACAATGAATTCTTCAGCAACGGCGAGCACGTCTTCACATTCAACCCGGGTACTCTTTCATCGGGTGAATACATCTTGAGAATGCAAACCACTTCGGGAGCACAATCGCAAACGCTCCAAATTCTGCACTAATTGGAGTGCAATAGTATAACAAGAGAGGTCGCCATTGGCGACCTCTTTTTTTTGTATCATTATTTTATAGAGACGAGACAAGTTAAGAAAGAATATCTTTTTATTTTTTGAGGGCACAAAAAAATCTTTTATCTCCTGCAAAAGAGGTGCGGATTCCCATTCAAAGTATCGGAATCAAAAGCTCTATAAAACGCTTTTTAGACATATCAAATATGAACGGCGTATCTTGCCTCGATCCTAAAAATTTATGCATCACACATTATGAAAACACTAAAACTCATCGCACTTTTTGCATTAGCATTTCTCTTTTCGCGCTGCAAATCACCAAGTGCGGTGCAGACGCAAGGAACGGGATCAATGCGTGATGTTCTCAACGTACTTGACACTACCCAAAAGCAATTCTTGATCTATGCAAAGCAGGCAAATGGTAACTCGCATAAGGCAATAGAGTTGACTACTACCTGGCTCGGTACGCTTTCGACAGTGGAATCGGCTGCTTCGAGCGATGATCTGTCTATAGATATTGTGCTGAAGACGGGATTAAAGACCCTTTTTTATATAAATGTAAAAGATAATAATGGACATAGCGTCTTTCGTGGCGGTGGTGAATCAAGTACCGGTGGTGGAGTAAAATTACTCGGCAGTGGGAAATCTAAGAACGAGATTAAGAATCATGAAGTGCTCTTTTTTATTCCGGTAGCTCGTGAATTCGGATATGATGCCGCTCGCATCCAGCATTTGAAGGATCTCTTTACAAACTCGGACTCACACTTGAATGTGACTGTCCTTACCGAGAATGCCTGTAGTTATGATATCGTTGATCAGTTCAAAAATTATGGGCTTGTTATCATTGATACACACGGACAGCCTTATGGATTTATGGTAGGTGGCCTTGTGCTGCTTGATAGTATCCATACAAAAGCTATAGATGATGCCGAGATCAATGATATTATTGATAATCTGGCCGGCGCAGGAGCAAGTCAGAAAATGCTGACATCCGAGTTGATTCTCGCAACTTCGGTTGATGTCAGTGATAGTATGAAAGATTGGATTGACAAGCCGATCGTGGCGAATGTTGGGTCATTCCTTACATCAAGGTATCTCGAAACTGTACCATCTTTTCCGAATACTATTATTTATGGGAATATGTGTTATAGCGGAACAACGGATGCTTCGAGGTCAAGAGGATTCACACCCATTGCGACTGCATTCAAAAATAAAAATGTCATCAGTTATTATGGGTATGCTTATAATAACGGAAAAAGCTCACCTCTCGAAAATGTAAGCGCAACAAACTTTGAGGATTCTATCATCCGCGCATTTATTTATGATTATGACAGCACAGGAATCGCTCACCTCAATCCGGATGGCACAGAACGTCAAGATAAGAATATTGCTTTGGTGCCAGGGTATGAGAACAAACCTCCACTCTACCTAAAACATTTTGGTGCCGATGATTATAGTTATCAGAATTGCGTAGATTCTTTTGTTGACGCCCGTGACGGACAAGTTTATAAAACAGTCTGCATTGGTCATCAAATATGGATGGCAAAAAATCTGAATTTTAGTGCATCAGAGAGTCGATGTTTTAATGACGATGACGCGAATTGTGATATATACGGAAAACTTTACACCTGGAATATCCTAATGCAAGGAGCTGCATCAAGTAGCGCCTCACCGAGCAAAGTAAAAGGTGTTTGTCCGAACGGTTGGCATCTGCCGAGCGAGTTAGAATGGAAACAAGCGATTGCAACTCTCGGCGGAAGTGATGTTGCGGCAAATGCAATGGAGTCGGATAACCTTTGGCTCACTCCTTCGACACCCGGTAGTAATGTTAATAGCAGTGGATTTTCCGTTCTACCAAGCGGCTTCCTCACGGCGATCGATCCCAGCCCTGTTCACGCTGATCAGATCTGGTGGAACAAAGGTAGCTCATCGGGATATTGGGCAACAACAGAAGCTAATGCAACCGACGCAATAAATTTTCAATTCACAAGGAATATCCCATTTCATCCAGTCCTGACGCAAAGTGCATTTGGCAAATC
>JBBRNY010000074.1:0-11626 GCA_038229915.1 Kapaibacterium sp. (SeqCode)
CAGAGCGCAGTCGAGACTGATCCCACGTATGCTTACGTCTACGAAGCGCTCGGCTTTGCCTATAATGATCTGGGTAGGAATCAGGAAACTGTAGAGGCAAGGAAGGAGTTTGTTCGGCTCGGTGGGAACGGCCGGACTGGGCATTTCAACCTTCTTGTCACGCTCCATGAATTAGGTTCGGAATCCGAGCTGCACGAAGCCGCTGCCAGAGCGCTTCCGATCTTCGAACGCCACGTGCGTCTGACTCCCGATGATTACAATGCCCGAGTCCAGTTGGCGAATATTCTTGGATTCTGCGGTCGCTCTGCCGACTCAGTTGCAGAGGCAGATAAGCTTTCGGCAGTTGAGTCGCTTGATGGTTTTGCCTGCTACAATCTTGCCTGCCTCTATCTGAATGCAAACTTGCCTGAGCGAGGAATGACACTTCTTCGCCGCGCCGTGCAAAAGGGATTTCGCAGTATGGAAACCATTCGCCGCGATCCCGATCTCGACCTGCTACGGGGAACACCAGAGTTTGAGGAATTGATGAAAGAATTGGAATCATCCTCTACTAAAGACTAACGACTAAAAACTAACGACTGCCACATGTCTGATATCTTCATCTCATATTCATCGAAAGATCGCGCTCAAGCCGAGCAACTCACCGAGCTTCTCGCTTCGGCAGGGCTATCGGTTTGGATCGATAAGCAGGGGATAGGCGCGGCGACGAGCTGGTCGAAAGAAATTGTCGATGCCATTGATGAATGTAAAGCGCTGGTTGTACTTCTTTCTCCGTCATCGATCGCATCGAAGAATGTTGCAAAGGAAATTGCCATAGCCGCTGAACGTAATAAAAAAATATTACCGCTCGATCTAGAGCCAGTGACTCTCCCGAATGAGATCGCTTATCATCTTGCAGGGTTGCAACGCACCGAGATGACGAACATCGACGCCATCATCCGCGCACTCGGCAAACTCGGCTTGGAAGCAACGCAAGCTCCCACACTTAAACTCGTCAAAGAAACCGATGGTAGAAAGAGTTTGATGATTCTTCCGTTCGAAGATCTCTCTCCCACCGGCGATAACGGCTGGTTCACCGACGGGATCGCCAGTGAGTTGGTGAGTTCTTTATCGCATATAAAGGCACTGAAACTGATCGATTGGAATACATCACGAATGCTTCGGGAGCGAAAAGTAAAGACTATTGAAATTGCAAATGAATTTGGCGTTCGGTTTTTCATCGAAGGGCAAGTGAGGAAATTCGGCGACCAAGTAAAAATCTCTGTGACGCTGCTCGATATCGAAACTGCAGACCATCTTTGGCAAGATAGCTTCAAAGGGACGATGGAAGATATCTTTGCGATCCAGGAGACGGTTGCACGAAACGTAGTGAATGGCTTGAATATTATTCTGAGCAAGGACGAAGAGAAGAGAATAGACAATAAACCTACCGAAAATGTAGAGGCCTACGAGTTATGGCTCAAGGGCAAGGAGTATCATGATCGTTATACAAAAAAAGATTTCGAGCATGCACTTTCGCTTTTCGAAGAATCGGCGCGGCTGGATCCTCAATACTCACAGGCATTTTCAGGTATTGCTGTTGTCTCTCAGGCGATCTATCGTTTATATCTTCGCGAACCCCAATGGTTGGAACGAGCAGAATCTGCAACAGAAAACATAAAACGTATCGATGGCGAGTCTAAAGAATATCTTTGGTCAAAAACAGCGAATACACTTCTCAGAGGTGATGCCAAACGCGCTCTTGAATATGCTAAACAGGTAGTCCAACTCGATCCGACATTCTATCTCGGCTATGACGTTCTCGGATATGCGTATAAAGCATTAGGGATGAAAAAGGAAATGGCAGAAGCATGGGAGGAAGAAGTTCGGTTGAAAGATAACCAAACGACAAGTACCTTTAACTTCCTTGTGGCATTAAGTGAACTGGATGATACTACACGTCTTCAGACTACGGCAGAAAAGGCTATCCCACTATTTGAGCGACATATCCGCCTGAATCCGGATGATTATTGGACACAAGTACACTTTGCAATAATTCTTTCCTTTGCAGGAAGAAATGAAAGTGCGCTTGAGTTAGCAGATAGGCTATCTGCCATACCTTCGATCGATGACAGTACCATTTATAATCTTGCTTGCGTTTATATACGGTGTGGTGCATTGGAGAATGGATTGGAAACTCTCAAGAGGGCGGTAAGAAATGGAATAAAAAATATTGAGACCTTCCGCACCGATCCCGATCTTGCTCCGCTACGTGGAACGCCCGCGTTTGAAGAGCTAATGAAAGAGTTGTCGGAACCTTGATTTTATGAGATTTTTAAGATTAAGATAGAAAGGGAAGTAGATACCATGCCGATTAACGAAAGCTTGCATGCGGATTCGCCTCTGACTCGAAAAATTATCGGGTGTGCGATGTGTGTGCATAGTGCATTAGGAAACGGCTTTCAAGAGTTGATATATCAACGTGCACTCGAATTAGAGTTTCAGTATGCGGGGATTCAGTACTCTCGCGAGCACAATATGCCCATTTATTATCGCGGCGAGGAGATAGGGCTTCGACGAGTTGATTTCCTGGTCGAAGCGAGGATCTCGGTAGAGCTCAAAGCACTAATTGCACTCGAACGAGTTCATCTCGCGCAAGCAATGAATTACCTTGAAGCATACAATCTCGAAACCGGTCTGCTGATTAATTTCGGAGCATTGAGCCTAGAATTTAAGCGCCTCACGAATCGAAAATATAAACTACGCGAACCCGAATCCCAAAAATCTCTTTAATCTCATAAAATCAAGGTTCAGACAAATGGCTGATATTTTTATTTCATACTCTCGCAAAGATTCACAAGCGGCATTGATGCTTGCAGAAAAATTACGAGCTGTTGGTGCATCGGTCTGGATGGATTCGGCTTCGCTTGCTGCTGCTGAGACCTGGAGCGCCGAGATCGTCAGCGCAATCGAAGGTTGTAGTATCTTCATCGTGCTTCTCTCAACAGACTCCGTCGCATCGGTCAATGTGACGAAAGAAGTATCGCTTGCTTCCGAATCAAAGAAAAGGATCGTGCCGATAGAACTCTATCGCTGCGAACTCAATCCGGCGATGAAGTATGCATTAGCAGGTTTACAAAAAGTCTCGATCAACAATGAGGATGCACTCCAGAGAGCTTTTAAAAAACTTGGTATCGTTAACGAAGAATCTACTGCACAGGAATTTTCTCTCCCAGTAAATACTGCTTCAGGCCCTCTACCGCTTTCAAAAAACCGATCACGTTATTTGCCGTTTGGGCTATTGTTGCTTGTGTTGCTTTCAGCGTTGGGTGGATATTTTCTCCTCAGAAAACCCACAGCCGATACATACTCTACCGTAAGGTATAAGCCAAAAGTGACAACGGTTCTTGTGCTCCCATTTCAATATTTGAGTGGGATCAAAGATGATGATTTCTTTGCTGATGGTCTGACCGGGGAGATGATGACACAACTTGCAAAGCTGAAGAATATCAAATTGATAGACCGTCAAACAGCGGCAAGTTATAAAGGCAAAAACATTGATGTGAAGACATTAGGAAAAGAGCTTGGCGTCAATTATGTTGTCGAAGGGACGATACAAAGACAAGATAATGGATGGACCATAAAAACAACTTTTATTGACGCTCAAACCGGAATTATAGGACTCTCACATTCGATCGATGCTACAACAGACAACATCAAAGATTTTCAGAAATACGTTGCTCGCACGATCACTTTTGAATTTCAAAAATCACTGCTACACCTTTCTTCTGCTCTTGATTCTGTGGCAGTGCGGAGCGCAACAGCAAACGATGAAGCTTATGCGCTGTTTCTTTCGGGGCTGAATCTTCTCGAAAACTCGCCGACCCCAGCACAACAGGAGAAAGGGGAGAGTCTATTGATCCAAGCAACCACGCTTGATCCAAAATTTATTTATCCCTACTTTTATCGTGCCCAAGGACATTTGGCGTTATATAATATCCGCAAAGAAGATTTTGAGATCGGCAGAGATCCACGGAATCTGTTTCTTGCCGATTCGCTATCGCGCTACTTGTACAAACTCGCGCCTGATTTTGCTGAAAACATCATCCTCTTGGCACGTATCGAAACATTCCACGATAGCATTGATAACGCTATTGTGTTAATGAAAAAATATATTCAGATCGAACCGGATGGTATTAATGCCTATGCGGCACTTGGGTATCTCTATAATTCAAAGAAACAATATGATCTCGCCGCGACCTATCTTAAAAAAGCTGTAGAGATAAATATCGGCGACCTTATGGCATATTCAATGCTGGTAGATTGTCTTCATACCCTTGGTGATACGACCAAACAAAACGAGTACATCGAAGAGTCGATGCCTCTGTTTGAGCAAACCTTGATGGCAGAACCGATGAAAACAAATCTTCGGAATAGATTTGCCCTGATGCTTGCGTATAATACTAAATATCGAGAGCGAGCACTCAATCAGATCAAGGTTGTTCTGCAATCACCAAATGTAAGCCCAATAGATCATTATGTGGCGGCAAGCGTATATTGCATCTTGGGCGATACACGCCGCGCACTCGAATATCTCGAGATCGTCGTTTCAGAAAAATTTCACGGGGCAACTGATATGACAGACGACCCAAATTTTAATCGTATCAAGAATCTACCACAGTTTAAATTACTTGCAAAAAGAGCGCAAGAAAACGTGTCAAAATAGAAAAGAATGTCTGATATTTTCATCTCATATTCATCGAAAGACCGCGCGCAAGCCGAGCAGCTCACCGAGCTTCTCGCTTCGGCAGGGCTATCGGTGTGGATCGATCACCAAGGAATAGGTGCGGCAACGAGTTGGTCTGCTGAAATTTTTGATGCTATCGAATCATGTAAGGCATTCGTCGTCATGCTTTCACCGGATTCCATCGAATCGAAGAATGTTGCGCGTGAAGTTGCATTGGCATCTGAAAAGAATAAAAAAATACTTCCTCTCGATCTCGAACCGGTAACGTTGACACGTGATCTTGGTTATCACCTTGCAGGTTTGCAACGAACTTCAATGACCAACATCGATGCCATCATCCGCGCACTCAGCAAGCTCGGCTTAGAAGCAACACAAGCACCGACGATGAAGCTCGTCAAAGAGACAGATGGCAGAAAAAGCTTGATGATATTGCCATTCGAGGATTTATCACCGACAGCAGATAACGAATGGTTTGCGAATGGTATCGTCAGCGAGCTTATCAACGTCTTGGGCAATGTAAAGGCATTGAAGGTGATGGATGCTCAGACCACGAAAGAATTCAAATCCTATAAAGGTCATCTCACTGTTTATGCCAAAGAAATGGGAATCCGTTATTTTGTACAAGGTGATGTTCGTAAATTCGGTGATCAGATAAAAATATCTAGTAGATTACTCGACATCGAAACGGGTGATCACCTCTGGCAGGATTCTCTGAAGGGTACTATGAATGACATCTTTGATATTCAGGAGACAGTTGCGAAGAAAGTCGTCGAAGGTCTTGCAGTAATTCTCACCGTTGACGAAGAGAAGAAACTCGATAAGAAACCGACCGAGAACGCTGAAGCATACGAGATGTGGCTGAAAGGAAATGAATATTTCATCCGCCGGACGAAGAGCGACTATGAGCGTGCCCTTTCCCTCTATCAATCCGCCACCCAACTCGATCCTTCATTTGCAGCTGCTTATGCTAATCTTGCCTTAACCTGCCAAGAGATATACCGCTTCTACGGCGGAAGCCTGAATTTGCTTGAGCGCGCCACCGAAGCGGCAGAGATGGTCAGAGAGCTTGAAGGCGAGACAGCGCAGTATTATTCGCTTACCAGCAGTATCGCCCTCAGCCGAGGTGACGCCCAAGGAGCCCTTGCCTACGTAAGGCAGTCACTGGAGGCAGATCCGAAGTTTGCTTGGGGTTACTCTGCCCTCGGCTTTGCTTATCAGGCACTTGGGATGAAGGAAGAAGGGGTAAAGGCATGGGAGGAAGAAGTCCGCCTGACCGAGAATAGCAGAAGCGCTCACTTCAACCTTCTTATCAGTCTTCATGAGCTTGGCGACGAGGAGAGAATACGGATAGCTGCAGATCGTGCGATCCCGATCTATGAGCGGTATATCCGTCTGAATCCTGATGACTATCATGCCCGGGTGAATTTAGCAAGTATTCACTCGTACTCCGGCAACGTCTCTTCAGCACTTGTCTCCGCAGATGAGTTATCTGCCATCGAAACGCTTGATGCTGTATCTCTTTACGGTCTTGCCTGTACATATCTGACATGCAAGTCACCTTACCGCGGCATGGAGCACCTTCAGCGAGCCGTTGCGAAGGGATACAGAGATATGGACCTCTTCCGCCGGGACCCCGATCTCGATCCGCTGCGCGGCACGGGGGAGTTCGAGGAATTAATGAGGGAATTAGAATCTTCTTTTGCTAAAGACTAACGACTAAAAACTAACGACTACCCGAATGTCTGATATTTTTATTTCATACTCTCGTAAGGATTCACCGCAAGCGCAGATACTGGCTGAGCGGCTTCGTTCGAGCGGTGCGAGCGTCTGGATGGATTCAGCTTCGCTTTCTGCTGCCGAAACCTGGAGCGCAGAGATCGTTGGAGCGATCCGTGATTGTAAAATATTTATTTTACTCCTTTCCGAACATTCGGTGAGTTCGGTCAATGTGACGAAGGAAGTTGCACTCGCATCGGATAATAATAGGTCTATCGTCGCCATCGAACTTGATACTTGCGAGCTTAATGATGCAATGCAGTATTCACTTGCAGGTTTACATCGTATCGCATACGATGATGAACCATCATTGCAGAGAACATTTGAAAAACTCGGTATTCATCTCACCACGGGAGAATTATCCGATGTCATTCCCACACCGAAAATATCTGATCCAGAAAAAAAACGTCTCGCCGTTATTCCATTCGAAGATCTTTCACCGACAAAAGATCAGGGATGGTTTTCTGACGGTCTTGCCTACGAGCTTATTGATATGCTCGGAAAGGTCTCGAAAATATTTGTGGTTGATAAGCAAACGATCCGCGAGTTCAAAAACACGAAACACAAATCGAAAGAGCTTGCCCGAGAGTTGCATGTGCGCTATCTGGTATTCGGAGCAGTCGTGAAATCTGGCGACCGGGTTCGTATCCAAGCCGATCTCGTCGATTCGCAAACCGGCGAGACACTCTGGAATTTCAAGCATACCGGCGCGATGGATGATATTTTTGGCATTCAAGAACGTGTTGCCAGAGAAATTACCGAGGGCTTAAAGCTGAAGCTGACACCGCAAGAAGCAAAGAAATTGGAAGAGCGAATTACCGACAATCCGGGAGTGTATGAGTTGTATCTACGTGCGCTGGGTCTTTTTGATCGACAAGGCAAACACGATTTTCAAGAGGCGGCCACACTTTATCAGGAATGTATTGATCGCGATCCGTCTTGTGCTCCTGCTTTTACAGGACTTGCGAATTGTCTCTTGGCGATCTACCGGTCGTATGATCGTGATAACACTATTCTCGAACGTGCCGAGCAAGCTATTTCCAAAGCATTGAAGATCGACCCAACCCGATACATTTCTTATAGTATGCTTGCGTTGTTGCACTACTACAAAGGAGATTTTGACGAAGCGATCACCCTAGGAAAAAAGACTATTGCGCTGGACCCCGAGAATCCGCACGCGCATTTCCATCTCGGGTTTATTTATATGAATGTCGGCAAGCACCTTCTGTCAGCCGAAGAATTTGAGAAGGTCATTGCACTCAACTCTCGTGATCTCGGGGCGCATCTTAATCTTGCTATCGAATATGACAATGCGAAAGAGATAGAAAAACTTCGCATTGCTTCCGAACGTGCATTACCATTTTTCGAGCAATACCTCCAACAACACCCCGATGATCTCAACAAACGGATGAGCCTTGCGCTCTTGCTCAATTATTGCGATCGCAAAGAATGCTTCGATGAAATAGAAAAGGTCCTTGCCTATCCGAATGTCGATGGGATCATTCTCTTTAATTTTGCATGGATTTTTAATCATCGCCATCAACCAGATCGAGCACTTGATTTGCTTGAACGGGCAGCCGAGGTGGGCTATGCCTTAATAGAATTAATTAAGGCTGACCCCGATTGGAAACCGCTCTATGAATATGAGCGGTGGAAACGCTTGATCGCCAAGCTTGAAGCACAACAATCGGTTCTCATTCCGAGTAAGCCTTCACAGGTCACCGAAACTAAGGTTATCACGTCAGCACCGGGTGGCAAGCCGAAGAAAAAATTACTGATACCTCTGAGTATCGCCGCAATATTACTGATCGCTCTCGGAGGATATTTTTTCTTTTTTAATAACAACAAACAGATTGTTCCCGAAAAACCAAAGCGCATCGCGATCTTGCCGTTCGAGAATTTAAGCCAAAATAAAGATGACGAATATTTTGCCGATGGATTAACAACAGAATTAATTAACTCACTGTCTCGTGTCCATTCGCTGATGGTTACCGATCGCGTTACCTCGATGGGCTATCGCGGAAAGAAGTTAGACCTGAAAGAGATCGCAACACAACTTGGCGTGAATTATATCGTCGAAGGTACGATACGCAAGCAGGACAGCATTATTAAGATCACGGTCTCATTGATCGACGTAGAAAATGGCAAGACCCTCTGGAGTGGTGATTTCCCAGGCTCGGTGAAAGATATTTTCGCAACACAAGAAAAAGTGGCGCAAGAGATCATCGCGGGCTTACAAGTGACTGTTACTGAAACAGAAAAAAGTCGCTTTAACGCCCGAATGACCAATAGCCCCGAAGCGTATGAATTATATCTAAAAGGATTCTATTTTCGAATCAATGAGACCCCCGAAAGTTCGAATGAAGCAATTAAATACTTTGAACAAGCCGTAGCCCTAGATTCGCATTTCGTCGAGGCTATCGTTGAACTTGGTCTTGCTAATTTTATATCGGCTTACTATTACCCTGAACGCATCAAAAAGGCACGTGAGTTGTATCTTCGTGCGATGGCAATTGATTCAAATAATACGGTGGTATTAGCACGATATGCCCAACTCTTGGCGCACACTGATCACGATAGTGTTCGTTCGATCATGTATGCCAAACGCGCCATCGAGATCGAGCCCGGTAACTCTTGGTTATATTTTTGTTTGGGATATGTGTATGATCGGTTTGAAATGTGGACAGAATCAGCCAATGTCTATAAAAAAAGTATTACCATGCGCCCTGAAAATATCAGTTCAAGAATAAATTTATATAATATCTATTATGAACGACAAATAGATTCAGTTGCTATACTGAATTTATCTCGCGAATCCTTACCGTATTTTAAACAATTTCTCCTTTTGCACCCCGAAGATGTACTCCACAGGAGTTTTTACATTCGTATGCTTACGGTCACCGGAGCGGCAAGCCTAGCCTTTGATCAAATAGACATATTATTAGCGACACCGAATTGTCCGGATTGGTTACAAGTCAGTGCGGCACTGAGCGCGATCGTGCTTCACAACATTCCCAAAGCTGAAGCCATCATAGAGCACGTGATCGAAGGCAGGGAGGAACGAACATTACGTGATCTTCTGTCGATCGACCCATATGCACTCATACGAAAGCTCCCATCTTGGGACAGATTCAAAACTAAGATCGAAGCAATACTTCGTTCAAACTCATTAAAATAATTACTGAGATGGCCTAAGACAGTGATGTCGATAATGTCATTTTTCGAGAAGCAACTTCTCTCCTGTTGGGGTGTTGCATAAGGTGACACGTTTCGCATCATTTGTCCAAAACTCAATTTATAAAGGGTCATCTCAATGAAAAAACTTATACCTCTTCTCCTGTTTATAGTTATTACGATCTCAGCGCAACTTGCAACGGCACAATCGTGGCAGTGGGCGGCAAAAACTGACGGCATCAGTGATAATTATTTTACCGCGTTAACAATTGATGGCAACGGTAATTCTTTTGTTGCTGGAAAATTTCGTGATACGATCACCTTGGGCACAACAAAACTCCTCAGCCCTGCGCAATGGTCAATATATGTTGCGAAGTATGATCCGAACGGACAAGTGTTATGGGGCAGGGTAGTGATCTATGGTGATACGACCCCAAATGTTTTTGTCAATGGTATCGCCGTTGATCCCGAAGGCGAAATTACCCTCGCTGGTCGGTTTGCCGGCAGAGCTTTTTTTGGTGCAACAAATACTGTCAGTTGGCTTGTCGGCGGTTTGGAGTATGACGTGTTCGTCTCGCATCTCAATGCCAATGGCGAAATGCAATGGACAAAAACGATCGCCGGTCCTGGTTTTGATTATGCCGGTGGTGTTAGTGCCGATCGCTTTGGAAATATTTATGTATGTGGCGAATTACACGAATACCCATACACAGGCTCTGCCGGAAAAATATTCCTTGCAAAATATTCTACTTCAGGAAATCTCACTTGGTTCGACTCGACAAAGATCTCTACCAATTTTACATATACAAATGATATGCGCACCGATGCGAACGGAAATATTTATATCATCGGCTCATTCTTCGGGGTCATTACTTTTGATTCAGTTCGTATGCTTGATGCGATCAATAGAGAGTCCAACACTTTTATTGCAAAGTTTTCAAGTAAAGGCGAAAATCTCTGGCTACAAAAAGCTGGCGGTGGCGGCGGATATTGTGGCGGCAACGGAATAGATGTTGATGATAGCAGTAATTGTTATATCACGGGTTTCTATCGCGGCGCAATTTCGCTCGGCTCGTTCGATCTCAATGGCACTGCCGGTTTGGCTTATGAAGCGTTCATCGCAAAGTGCGATCAAGACGGAGAATATGTCTGGGTGAACAAAGCCATCGGAGCCTTATCGGTAACGCAATCTCGAAAAATCTGTTCCGATGCTCAAGGCAATTGTACTCTTCTTGGAGGCTTTACAGCTCCCGTATCATTTGATGCGATCACCCTGCAACCAAATAATATTTCAAATATATTTCTTGCAAAAACCGATGCGACCGGAAAGTTTGTATCGGCTTCGCAATGCTCATCGCCGACAACTGTTTCACCGGCGGCGATCAGATCAAACAACGGCAGCACCTTTCTTGCGGGAAGTTTTGTCAATGAGGTCAAGCTTGGCTCTCAGGTTTCGCTCACCGGGAATCCAACTTCATATAGTGCATTCCTCGCAAAGCTCGACCAATCTTTAGATGTCAAACAACCTCAGGAAAATACTGCTGTTACTATTTTTCCAAATCCCGCACACACTTCTTTTTCGCTTATCGGAAATGATGCAGATCAATTATCACAGATCACGGTCTCTGACATTTTAGGCAAGCAACATTTTGTAACGAAGAAAACCAACGACCAAACTTATGATTGTTCGCTTCTACCGAACGGAGAATATTTTCTCAGTATTAAGACTCAAGACAAAGACCAAGTTCTGAAACTGATCAAACAATAGAGTACAGTTTCAAACACTTACCAAACCCACTCTGGTATCCTGACGATCTGGCCGATGGCGCCGCGGATAGGATGCCAGAGCGACCAGAAGGCACTGACACTTGGGTCGAGAGGCGACGAGATCTCGGCTTGGTATAACGGGTGATCTTTTTGCGGTGTGTTATGCGAGCGCATAAATAAGGC
>JBBRNY010000075.1:0-11582 GCA_038229915.1 Kapaibacterium sp. (SeqCode)
CCTCAGAATGACAAGTTTGGTTTTTTTGTGGGATGGGGAGAAAACCTCAGGTTTGTCATCCTGAGCCCGGCGAAGGATCTTCACTTTGAGTTTACACTAAATCCGAATTTTAGATAGATCTTCAAGATCAGATTCTTCGGTCGCGCAGACTGCGCGATTGAGATATATATTCGTTTGCTCCCTCAGAATGACAAGTTTGGTTTTTTTGTGGGATGGGGAGAAAACCTCAGGTTTGTCATCCTGAGCCCGGCGAAGGATCTTCCCTTTGAGTTTATACTAAATCCGAATTTTAGATAGATCTTCAAGATCAGATTCTTCGGTCGCGGAAATTGCGCGATTGAGATAAGTATTCGTTTGCTCCCTCAGAATGACAGGTTTCAATACTCTGCATCCCCGAGTCGCTTCAGCGACGGCAATAACATAGCCCACCATTTCAATGGTGGGCGGGCTTCTTCAGTCGCTGCGAGGTAATGCTTAATTAATGTCCAGCTTTTGTCCCGAGCAAGCGAACATACTCTGCTAACGGCGCGAACTCCTCTTCTTTTATTGTGCCTTCCCAGTTTGGCATTTTCGTGCCAGGTAATATCTTTGATGGGTTCTTGATCCAAGCGATGAGTTGTTCATCGGTGCGATACTTTGTGCATGCGTGAGTCAGATCGCATACGCCCACACCATTGACACCGTGACAACTGTAACAAGCATATTTATAGTAAGCCTTTTCGCCGGTTGTAGGGTTGGCATTCGTTAATGTATATCCTTCACTGACTTTGTTCGCCGTTGCAAGAGCAGGTATCGTTTTGAGATATGTGTAGATCGCCACGATCTCGGAGTCACTCAGGTCAGGCACTCGTGCCATGGGATAGCGAAGCGCAGTGTTGTCGGGCCGTAAGCCGTCACGAAGAGCGTGGAGGAATTGGTTCGCGTCCCATTTGCCAATACCATGATCCATATCAGGTGTAATATTAGCAGTGTAGATCACTTTGTTATTGAAATCTTTCATCTCATTACCACCGCCATAGAATCCTGCCGATTTCTCAGCGAAGGTCTCACTGTTCGACTTAAAATCGGCAGAATGACATTGGTAACATCCTAATACACCATCCGCCCAATATTTTCCGATCGCCACTTGATTATTTGCCGGTGGCACACTGATCGGTTGCTTGGGATATTCCAACGGTCCGAAGGCAACTCTCGAAAGAAAGAGTGTCATCATCGAAAACTCTCCTGCTGTATCAGCGATAGGCGTTGGGGCAACGAGTGTATCGTCTGAGCGCAAGAAGGCAACGATCGAGCTCATATCTTCATCAGCAACGTTCGGAAACTTTGGCATAAATGGCGGGATATAGTGCCCATCTTTGTGAATACCAGTTCTCAGGAAGTACACGAGTTCGCCATCAGTCCAACTGCCAATGCCGTGTGTTTTATCACCGGTGATATTGTGAGAATAGATCCTACCGAACAGTGGTGGTATTTCGGGGAGGTAATGCCCCGAAAGACGATTGGTTGTCGGATTGAAATGGCAATCATAGCACATCATACTCACAATTCTTTTCCCACGCTCAATTCGAGCAGGAGTAACCTCGATATTCATTGTGGGCCGCTGAACGTCGCTAAAATGTGGTAAGCCCGTCATCTTGAGATACGCCGCAAAACCAAGTAGGGCTATGACGATCACGCCGACAATAATGCCGATGATCTTAAAAATTTTTTTCATAGGTGATGATGGATTAATAAAAGCAATGTCGTGCACCAGTACCGGAACATTCCGGTCGAGAGAACATAAGTTTCGGAGCCTATTCAGTAGATCAGTTTGTTACACAACTCTTCATCACAAATATACGTATGTGGGAGCCGATCATTGAAGAATCTGAGTTTCAAAAGAACGGGATTCTTTGCCGTCATATTCAAGGTAAAAAATTGCTCGTCGTCCGTGACGGCACTACGCTCTATAGCTGTGGGGCGATCTGTCCGCATCAAGGCATTTCGATGGAAAACGGATTGGTTTTTGATGAAGAGATCACCTGTGTCGAGCATTCGTGGACATTCTCATTAAAAACCGGTGAGCTTACCTATCCCGGCAATGGACCGAGAATTCCGATCTATCCCATTCGAGTCAATGATGGGATGATCGAAGTGGAAGTGCCACAAGCTGAAACAGCTATAAATATCGATGACGGTTATTCAGAATATTGAAGATTGGAACCCTGTAACACGAAGGATGTTAATTATTATATGATTACGTTAGACTACGTTCGCTCGCTTTTTAGTATTCCATTTTTGGAGTTGGTGTCTCAGGCAAACGGAGTACATCAACAGTACCACCAATTTAAAGACATTCAGCTTTGTACGTTGTTGTCTATCAAAACCGGTGGCTGCCCCGAGGATTGTGCTTACTGCCCGCAAGCGGCACGGTATGATACTTCCGTTGAAGCGCAAAAGCTATTGGACTTTGATACGGTAATGACAGCGGCACGAAATGCAAAAGATGGCGGCGCTACCCGTTTTTGTATGGGTGCGGCGTGGCGCGAAGTTCGCGACGGCAAAGATTTCGATCAAGTGCTCGATCTTGTGAAAGAAGTTCGTTCGCTTGATATGGAGGTCTGCACAACGCTCGGTATGCTGAGCAAATCACAAGCCGAGCGACTAAAAGATGCAGGGCTTACGGCATACAATCATAATCTTGATACGTCGGAGCAATTTTACGGACAGATCATCCGCACTCGTGAATATGAAGATCGTCTGAGAACATTAGAGAATGTCCGCAATAGTGGGTTGTCGGTTTGTTGTGGTGGTATTCTCGGAATGGGCGAGACCGACGAAGATCGTATCCAATTTTTGCACACGCTTGCCAGTTTTGATCCGCCACCAGAGAGTGTGCCGATCAACGCACTCGTCCCGGTCGAAGGCACACCCCTTGCCGACCAAGCACCGCTCGACCCGTTCGATTTTATTCGTGTCATTGCTTGCGCAAGAATTTTGATGCCGCACTCACGAGTACGTTTGAGCGCCGGAAGACTTTCGCTTTCGAAAGAAGCACAAACATTGGCGTTCCTTGCCGGAGCAAATTCGATCTTTACCGGTGATGTTTTGCTCACCACAGCAAATCCTGCATTCGACGAAGACAAAGCATTACTCGAAAAACTTGGTGTCGTTGCCAAACAACCGTTCTCGATGGAATTCTCTCTCACTGCCGAAGGTAATTCAGACCCTAAAGAACAATGGCAGGAAGCGAACAGCTAATTCAACGGCTTGAACGTGAGTTAGATGAGTTAGAGCAAAAGCAACGCAAGCGAAAACTCCAACCCACGCTTGGTGTGGATTTTACCTCGAATGATTATTTAGGGCTGACCAATAGTCTTTCGTTAAAACAACGAATTATTGCTACGCTCGCCGAAAGTGATATGCCGCTCGGTGCGGGTGGGTCAAGATTGCTTAGAGGAAATCATCGTTGGCACGAAGAAGCAGAGAAAGATTTTGCCGCTTATCAGAATTGCGAGTCTTCATTGTTTTTTACCTCAGGTTATGCCGCAAATATGGCGGTCTTTACTGCACTGCCGACTCGTCACGACGTAATTATTTTTGATGCGTTGGTTCATGCGAGTATTCGCGAAGGCATTCACGCGAGCTTCGCACAAAAGAAAAGTTTTGCGCATAACTCCCTTGAATCGCTCGAAGCAGCCGTGCAAAATTTTCCTGATGCGAAAAATATTTATGTCGTCGTTGAGAGTTTGTATTCAATGGATGGCGATGAATCGCCGCTGAAAAAAATTGCCTCATATTGCAACGCTCAAGGCTTCTTGCTAGTCGTTGATGAAGCCCATGCGACGGGCCTCTTTGGGCAATATGGACGTGGCTTGATAGATGAAAATGGCGTACGCGAACAAGTATTCTTGAGTGTGCATCCTTGTGGCAAAGGATTAGCAAGCGCGGGTGCGTTTATTTGTTGCGCCGATGTTGTCAAGCAATATTTTGTAAACAGAGCGCGAACAATGATCTTTACAACGGCGTTGCCGCCGGTCATTGCGCTTCAGCTTTCTGAAGTTATTCGTGAGATACAACTTCATCCTGAATTGATCGAGCGTGTCCACCAGAACACAGCATACGTTCGCTCGACGTTAAATGCGGGATTAAAAAAATGGACAATGCTTCCCGGGCGTTCGCCGATCGTGCCGCTTATCATCGGAAGCGACGAAGATGCTTGTGCGGTTGCACTTGAACTGCAATCAAAAAATATTGATGTGCGCCCCATTCGCCCGCCGACTGTTGCCGAAGGGACTTCGCGATTTCGTATGACCATCAGTGCGATGCACACTCAAGCCCAGCTTGAGCATCTATGCGAATCGATTTTTATCGCAGAAAAAAAATATCTTGCCTAAGATGTCGCACATCATTGTTGTTGGGACAGATACGAATGTCGGCAAGACCGTGCTTTCTGCACTGTTGATGTCTGCAATGCAAGCATACTCTTATTGGAAACCGATACAATCGGGGTTGCTTGAAGAAACCGACACTGAAATAGTCGCGCGATATTCATCCTGCGATACATCACGAATTATTCCTGAAGCCTATAGACTATCTCAGCCACTTTCTCCGCATCTGTCTTCGCGAATCGACGGTGTGGTAATAGAGATGGATAAATTACAACTACCATCACAACAATCGTTGATCGTTGAAACGGCAGGCGGTGTGTTGGTGCCAATAAATGATAGATCATTACAAATAGATCTCTTGCAAATGTGGGCGAAGCCGGTGGTGATAGCAGCGCGCTCATCACTCGGGACGATCAATCACACATTGATGACACTCGAAGCACTGCGAAGAAAAAATATTGATATAGTTGGTGTTGTGATGATCGGCGACGAGAATGCCGAGAACGAGAAAGCAATAGAACAGTATGGTAGCGTAAAAATTGTTGGAAGAATACCACCATTAAAAAACATCACAGCAGATGTGTTGCGAGATGTATACAAAAAAGAATTTTCAGCTTTTGAACAGTTGCTATGAGTGTTATTTCTAATCAGTGGGAGCAGTGGGACGAGGAGTTCGTCTGGCATCCTTATACACAAATGGCACTCGTTCCGAAAGCAATGGGAGTAGAGAGTGCGCTGGGGTCATATTTATCATTGACCAACGGAAAAAAAATATTTGATGGCATCTCGTCGTGGTGGGTGACATTGCACGGACATAGCCACCCCAAGATCGCCAAAGCCATTGCAGAGCAAGCCACAAAGCTCGAGCAAGTGATCTTCGCAGGCTTTACTCATCAACCAGCTTCAGAACTGGCGAAGGGAATAGTCGAGAAAGCCCCAACAGGATTAGAGAAAATATTTTATAGCGACAACGGCTCGACCGCTGTTGAAGTCGCGCTCAAACTGTGCCTGCAATATTGGCAACTCAAGCACGAAAAGCGAACGACATTTCTTGCGCTTGACCATTCTTATCACGGCGATACCGTAGGTGCAATGTCAGCAAGTAGTCGCGGCACTTTTACCGATCCGTTCGAGTCGTTATTGTTTAACGTCATCCATCTTCCGTTTCCAACTCCATCATCTGAAGAGCAGGAAACATATTCCGAAGAAGAATCTCTATTCTTGGAAGTATTGCAACATCATTGCTCGACCAATAATACTATCGCAGGATTTCTATTCGAGCCGCTTCTGCTTGGTGCAGGTGGTATGAAAATGTGGCGAAGCAATGTGTTGGAAGAAGCGGTGCGAATTGTAAAGTCATATCATATTCTGACGATCGCCGATGAAGTCTTGACAGGTTTTGGTAGGACGGGCACATTCTTTGCAACCGATACCATTTCGACAAGCCCAGACCTAATGTGTTTGTCGAAAGGATTGAGTGGCGGTTTTATGCCGCTTGGTGCAACGCTCTGTACAAAAGAAATTTTTGATATGTTCTTGAGTCAAGATAGGAAAACAACTTTTTTTCACGGACATAGTTATACCGGCAATCCTCTGAGTTGTGCGGCTGGTGTTGCGTCACTCAAAATATTTGATGAGGAGCCGGTCTTTGATCGCATCTCTACTATCAATAGTGTGCACAACGAAAGAATGACTCAGCTTGCAAAGCAGTATGATTCGCTGTCGCGGATACTCGGAACAGTAGCAGTGATGGAGCCGCGATCGAGCGAAGGCTATCTGAGTTCTCGGTCATTAGAGATCGGCAAGAAATGTTTGGAGCGCGGATTGCTTCTTCGGCCACTTGGCGATACGATCTATTTTTTGCCGCCATACTCTTCGACGGCAGACGATCTTCACAAAGCATACGATATCCTCTCGGAAGTACTAACAACCGGTTCATAACTTGGACGGAACCCATTGGCATTGCAAACGTTGAAAACGGCGCGTGAATAGAATCAATCTTAATATTACCGAGCCATTGCTCATTGCTGTCGGGCAGATAGCCGATGCCGCGAACGTCGAAGCCTACGTCGTCGGTGGGTTTGTGCGCGACCAATTGCTCGCTCGTGAAAATAATCGTGACATCGACATTACTGTGCTTGGCGATGGCGTTGAGTTTGCGAAAAAAGTAGCTTCGGAGTTTCCGGGATCGAATCTTGCCGTGTTCGAAAAATTCCGGACGGCGATGGTCGAGATCGGCGAGGTCAAATTAGAATTTGTTGGTGCACGAAAAGAATCGTATCGCTCGACATCACGCAAACCAATTACCGAAGAGGGCACGCTCGAAGACGATCTTGCGCGTCGCGATTTTACGATCAATGCACTTGCCGCAAGTTTAAATAGTAATAGATTCGGCGAGATCACCGACCGCTATCACGGATTGCTCGATCTTGAAGTCAGAACGCTGCGCACTCCGCTTGACCCGAAAGTAACGTTTGAAGATGACCCACTGAGGATGATGCGCGCCGCACGATTCGCGGCACAGCTTGAGTTTATGGTCGTGCCCGAAGCGCTTGATGCTATGCACGAAATGCGCGAGCGCATCTCGATCGTTTCGCAAGAGCGCATTACTGATGAGTTTATGAAAATAATGGACTCGCGGAAGCCGAGTCTTGGGATGAATATTTTATTCGAAACGGGTTTGCTCGATCTTGTTTTTCCCGAAGTCGCCAATCTTTCCGGAGTCGATCTGGTGAGTGTCGGTGTGCAAGAGTATGCACATAAAGATGTGTTCAAGCATACGATGCGCGTGGTTGATAACGCCTCGGAAATGACGAATAATATTTGGCTGCGCTTTGCCGCACTGCTTCATGATGTTGCAAAGCCGCGAACAAAATCTTTTCGCGAAGGCTATGGCTGGACGTTCTATGGGCACGATATTGTTGGTGCGCGGTGGGTCGAGAAAATTTTCCGTCGGATGAAATTGCCGCTCGATGCGGCGAAGTACGTCGAGAAACTGGTGCGCTTGCACATGCGCCCTATGGCATTAGTTGATGAAGGCGTCAGCGATAGCGCTGTGCGCAGAGTGCTATTCGAAGCCGGCGAAGAGATCGAAGACTTGATGACGCTGTGCCGCGCAGATATCACTTCGAAGAATCCGAAGCTCAGCAAAAAATATCAGAACAATTACGATCAGGTCTGGAGCAAGATGCAAGAGGTCGAAGAAAAAGACCAAATGCGGGCGTTCCAGTCGCCGGTGCGTGGCGAAGAAATTATGGAGATCACGGGGCTACCGCCATCAAAGACGATCGGCTTGATAAAGACTGCGGTCGAGAATGCAATACTCGACGGCATCATCGCCAACGAATACGAGGCCGCCAAAACATATATGCTTCAGATCAAAGATGAAATTATCGCCGCCAATCCGCCGAGCGAGCGAGAACGATCACGACCAATTACTCCTCAGTGATACACAATAAACGGCAAGGTAAATACGCCGTTTGATTTTTCGGTGGAGTAGGATATTCTGGCGATGTAAGTGCCGTTCGGAAGTGCTTTGGTATTAACCGTTGCGCTGTTTTGGCTCACAGTGGTCTCGGTTATTAGTTTTGTACCCAAGAGATTATACAACTCAACACCCTGAGCCGTAAACCACGGTAGTAATTCTAAATGAACGCTACTGCTTGATGGGTTTGGGTAGATCTTCAAAAATTTATCACGGATAAGATCGGTATAACCGTCATCGAAGCTCGGTGCAACACCTGATAGAACTCCTAACTTCACAGCCCATATATCTATACCATCGTGTATTCCTACCACATCCCCATCTAAAGAAGTTGTCGAGCCAATACACACTATCTTGTTGTCTTTTGTTATTACCGCAGAATATCCAATATCTTCTTTTGCGCCACCGAAACATTTTTGCCATTCAATAATCCCATCAGAACCTACTTTTAGTAGCCAAAAATCATTAGCTGCGGGGCCAATGTGGCCATGATATGGTATGCCTGATAGATCGCCATCATAGGAACTGCTTGAACCAAGTAAAAGATAACCGCCGTCTGTGGTAGTCACAATAGAGTTTGCATTCTCCGATGAAGTACCACCGTAACATTTTTGCCAAATAATTTCGCCCGTAGCACTTAAACGAGCAATAAAAGCATCGCTACTCCCTAAGAATGAAAGATGGAAACCGGGTATATTGCCATCATTTGAAGTAGTAATTCCTGCCAAGACAACCCCACCATCGGATGTTGAAGCGACCGAATATCCTTGGTCATTCCGAGAGCCACCAAAGCAACGTTCCCATAAGAGGCGACCCGATGAGTTAATTTTCACAACCCAAGCATCTGATGAGTTTAGGGTATCAGAAAAAAAATGATTTGTTACATCACCTGAGTGCGATGCAGTCCAACCAACAAAAGCATATCCTTTGTCACTGGTCTGTACAATAGACTTCGCCCAATCTCTATTTTCTCCACCATAACAATGTTGCCACTCTATATCACCACTTAATGATAATTTTACTACCCAAATATCTGTTGAATCACCACCTGTTGTAGCGATATGGAGACCAGAGACATCCCCGTCATTAGAACGTGTTACACCTGCAAAAACATATCCACCACCTTCAATATTATTTTCACAAATGGAATAAGCTGTTTCACTTGAAGAGCCACCGTACAACTTTTGCCAATCAAGCGAGCCATCAGACCTTAGCTTTGCAACCCATGCATCACTAGTACCACCATGATAGCCTAAAACACCTGAATATGATTTTCCCGTATATCCACAAAGAATATAGCCACCGTCGGATGTTTGTATGATAGAAGTAATAAACTTATTACTCTCTGCATCTACGCAAGTGCTCCAGATGATTGTTCCGCCCTGATCCAACTTGACAACCCAACCACACGGGGGATGCGCAATCCCTTGAAGATCTCCATCGCTTGATAATGTAGAGCCACAGATAACATACCCTCCATCGGTTGTCGCCACTACATTCCCAGGATATTCCGTACCAGCTCCACCCAAGCACCGTTGCCATTCAATAAAATCTGAGGTTTGGGCTGACGAAGGCTTTGGGAAACTACAAATAATACTGAGCAATAGGACAAAAACTAAAAAATAGAGGCTCTTAGATGAAGTGATGATTTTCATAGCTGTGGGGATATGTATAATAAAAAATAACGCCAAAGCCACCTTCTTTCGTTCGGGGAATTGGAACGGTAGTTGCGACGACATTGGCTTGGAAAGATACAATAATAACTCAATAAAAAATGAAGCAGGCACCTTGACAAATGTGATTTCATTTTGTATATTGTAAGGGGTGGAGTGGATTGTTCTGCCGAGAAGTTGTCGTGCATTCTTCAGAGGATTCCTCGTCGGGCTGACGCCGCTCCTCGGAATGACGTGTGAAGGGGGTGTCGGTTTTTTGGGGTTGTAAGTTTATGTGATTTAATGAGATATGGGTGGGTGTGTAAGAATGTATGTGGCGGGTTTGTATTGTTCTGTAGAGAGGTGGGCGTGCAATCTTCAGGGGATTCCTCGTCGGGCTTACGCCGCTCCTCGGAATGACATTGAATGGGGTGTTGGTTTTTTGGGGTTGTAAGTTGTTTGTTAACTGGTGGTTGCAGGCGCGTGTGTAAAAAACATTTGTTTTGAAACGGTGAGGTTTGGGAGGGGTTTTGATATTATTGCGGTGAGTCGGCGGGGTGAGTGCGAAAATTCGAGAATGACACCTTAGCGATAATCGGAACCGAAAACGATTCGGATAGTTTCTATAGATGAGGAGTAAACCAATGCTTACAAAAATTGAAATAGAAAATATGCCGGCAAGTGATAAGTTAGAACTTGCTTGGATGCTTTGGGATAGTGCATTCGAAGAAGAGAATAAGATGCCGCTTCCTGAATGGCAAAAGAAAATGTTGGACGAGCGGTTATCATTTTCACTTGCTCATCCTGATTCAGCTCGTCCTTGGCAAGAGGCAATGGATCGTATAGAAACACGACTCAAGAATGTTCGATCTGTTCATTGATCATCGCGCCCATTTACGACGATTCCCGTTCTCCTTGTTCTATTATATCATTGCCGACCGAATTGTGATTATTGCGTGTTTAGATGACTCACGAAATATTGATACCATACTGAAAGCACGACACCACTAATATGATCCAACGTTATACTCGCCCCGAAATGGGGGCTATCTGGACTGATGAGAACCGCTTCAAGATCTGGCTCGAAATTGAATTGCTGGCTTGTGAGCAACAGGAAACTCTTGGTATCCTGCCGAGCGGCACGACCGCCGGTATTCGCAAAACAGCGAAGTTCGAGACTGCGCGTGTGCTCGAGATCGAAGAAGAGACCAAGCACGATGTGATAGCATTCCTGACGAATGTTGCAGAATATGTAGGTCCCGATTCGCGCTTTATTCATTTGGGGATGACTTCGAGTGATGTTGTTGATACCGCTTTTTCGGTTCAGTGCAAACAAGCAGGTGAGCGACTCTTAACAGGTATCGATGGGCTCATCGCCGCGCTTGGCAAACGTGCGCTCGAACACAAGTTTACGCCGTGCATTGGCAGAACACACGGCATTCACGCCGAGCCTTTGACATTTGGGCTAAAACTTGCAGTATTTTATGCAGAGATCAAACGCTGTCGCGAGCGTATGGCTCGTGCGGTAGAGACGATCTCAGCCGGAAAAATTTCTGGCGCTGTTGGTACCTTCGAGCATCTCGACCCAAGTGTCGAAGAGTTTGTGTGTAAGAAAATGGGCTTGACACCTGCACCGATCTCAACACAAATCATCCAACGTGATCGCCACGCAGAATATTTTACGACGATAGCCTTAGTTGGTGCAAGTCTCGAAAAACTCGCTATCGAGTTGCGACATTTGCAGCGTACGGAAGTTCGCGAAGCAGAAGAATTTTTCTCGAAAGGACAAAAAGGCTCATCGGCGATGCCACATAAGCGTAATCCTATCACAATGGAGCGGGTCACAGGCTTGGCACGTTTGCTCAGAGGTTATGCCGCCACAGCGATGGAGAACGTCGCACTTTGGCATGAACGCGATATTAGCCACAGCTCGACCGAGCGTGTGATCGGACCCGATGCGACCATCACCCTCGACTATATGCTGTTCTTGATGACAAAAACTGTCGAGACGATGTATATTTATCCCGAAGCGATGAAGCGCAATCTTGATCTAACCCGCGGGCTGGTCTTTTCGCA
>JBBRNY010000076.1:0-11532 GCA_038229915.1 Kapaibacterium sp. (SeqCode)
CGTCGAGCATCAAAAGATCGGGCTGAACGATGAGCGCATGTGCAAGTGCAACACGTTTGCGCTGGCCACCAGACAGGGTACCCATTTTCGATTCGAGATCGGTTACACCAAGTTTGTTCAAGATCACTTTCGCATTGGTCTCGATCTCCCATGCGCCGGCGGCATCGATCTTCGCACTAAGCTCGCTGATCTTGCGCGAAAGCGCGGGGTCGTCGTGGCTATGGGTAAGCTCGTTGAGCGCGGCTTCATAATCGTGAATCAAACTCAGCGCATCGGAGCTGCGCGAGAAGATCGCATCGAGCACCGTTTCTTCGGGATCGAACAACGGGTTCTGCGGCAAATAGCCCACACGGCTGCCTTCGGCGACATCGACCAAACCCGTATCAGGCGTTTCCTCGCCCGACAAAATGCGCATCAGCGTCGTTTTGCCGCTGCCGTTAGTGCCGATCAAACCCAGCCGCTCGGACCAGTCGATCGAAAACGTGACATCGTTAAAAAGGGGCTTATATCGGAAATCCTTACTGATTTTCTCAACCGAAAGAACAGGCATCAGAAATTTGCTTAATGATCAAAAAATTCTTGTGGCAAGCAAACGTAAAGGAGTGGTGTTTCGGTGCCTAATTATATCAATAGAGATTTGCTTTTAGAAAGCGCTATCATCCGGACGAAACTTGAACTATGGGTATTATTTATTGAGGTATTTACTACTCCTGCAAGTGCAGATCCTTCGTTGGGCTAAGGATGACATTCATTATATATTACAAAACATCTTATTTTCCCCCAACTAAATCTCCTCCATCCTTAGCTGTGATTTGGCGTTATTGTTGAAATATGACCAATTATGCAAGTTTATAGAATTTCCACTTTACCCCATAAAATGTATTTTCATTTTGTTGGTACAATTTCGTGAAAATTGTCTTATATTTGAAATAGTTAGCTAAATCAGTATCGCATTTGCCCCCTGCGAAACTTGAAAATGCTGTAGCGATTAGTTTGTCGTTATGGCGCAAAATTTATTGATGGTTTCAGTTTGTACATTTTTCTTTACGACTACAATAGTATCATGAAAACGACTACCCAACTCCTCGCGGCTGCGCTTGTGGCTTTTAGTATCACAACTGCAAATGCACAGTCTATTAATAGTACCGACATTCCTCGCATCATCAGTTATCAAGGTCAGCTCCGATCGGGCGCGACGGTGATCGGTGATGGCGAGCATCTTTTTACTGCACGATTGTATTCAGATGCAAGCGGCACGAATCTTCTTTGGAAGGGTGACTATCTTCGCACTGTTGCTGGTGGCGTGTTCTCGTTAGAATTGGGTTCAGGCGGGCAAGCACTTCCCGAAGTAAGCGCGATCAATTCAAATCTCTATCTTAGCATCGAAGTCGATCGTAGCGGCGAGATGAAGCCTTACACTCAAATGACCGCATCGGCTTATGCACTCAATGTTGCGAATGGCGCGATCACCAAAGAAAAGATGGGCACTGATTACGTGTCGTCTATTAGAGTCGATGGCAAAAAAGTCACTCAGCGTGGTGGCGGATTAAATATCAATAGCGGTGCCGGCATTTCCCTTTCGTTCGATGAAGAGCGCAATGCGCTTGTCGTCTCGAATGATCTTACCTATGGATTGGCGAATATGAATATCCGTCCTGAAGCCGTTACGACTGTGCCGAACGGCGGAACAGGACTTTCGACAATTGCCAATCACGGAATAATGATCGGTCAGGCAGCCAATAATATTAAAGCAACTACACTAAGTAACGGCCAATTGCTTATTGGCTCGACAAATAATGATCCGGTTGCTGCGACACTCAGTGGTACAAACAATCAAGTGAACGTCAGTACCGGTAATGGCTCGATCACCCTTTCGACACCGCAGAGCATCGGCACATCATCATCACCGACATTCAATAATATGACTCTCGGCGGCGATCTTTCGGCTGATGGTGATATCTTAGCAAAAGGAAATCTTACCACCAATGGTAATCTATTGGTTAAAGGTAACGAGACCACGAATGGTAATTTGTTAGTCAAAGGTGATGCCACAACAAACGGTAGTGCCACGATCAACGGCGATCAATTAACAAAAGGTAATTTGACAGCAAA
Organism: Kapaibacterium sp. (SeqCode); assembly: GCA_038229915.1. GTDB lineage: Bacteria > Bacteroidota > Ignavibacteria > Palsa-1295 > Palsa-1295 > JAFDZW01. The sequence continues at coordinate 2,113 of JBBRNY010000076.1, forward strand.
TGGTAATTCGTTAGTCAAAGGTGATGCCACAACAAACGGCAGTGCGACCATCAACGGCGACCAATTAACAAAAGGTAATTTGACAACCAACAATGACTTGCTCGTCAAAGGCAGTGTAACGATAAATGTCGATGTCTTTGGGAAGCGCGATATTACGATCAATCGCAATGCTGTTGTCAAAGGAAACATCACCGCCAATAGTAATCTTTTTGTTTCGGGAAATGCGACATCATCATTAACGCACGCTTCTGATAATGACGATGTGATGACAACAAAAAGCTATGTTGATAATCAAGTTGGTGCATCGGTTACAGCCGGATGGCGCAAAGGTGGTAATAGCAATACCGATGAAACCGTAAATTTCTTGGGCACAAAAGATCTGAAAAACCTCACGCTCAAAACGAACAACACCGAGCGTATGAAAATTATGAAAGACGGTGCGATCTTGTTCACAGGTGCTGAAGGTGATGTTCCTGCTTCAGGTGCAGGCACACGAATGATGTGGGTTCCGTCGCTCGGTGCATTGCGTGCCGGCGTTGCAAATTCGGATGAGTGGGATGCTGCGAATATCGGCATTAACTCTTCTGCGCTGGGTTATGGACCTATCGCCAGTGGTAATTACTCTGTCGCACTCGGATTTTTTACTTCGGCTTATGGCGTCAGTTCGACCGCGCTCGGAACCGGTACGATTGCCGTGGGCGATGGCTCGACGGCACTCGGAAGCGGCACAACAGCTTACGGATTGAACTCGCTTGCGACCGGTGATGCTTCTGTTGCCAACGGCTATGCTTCTACGGCAATGGGAAGTACTACGATTGCCAACGGGTTATACTCGATGGCTACCGGATTCAAAACAACCACCACCGATAATTATTCTTTTGTTGCAGGGCGCAGTGTGAAGGTGGGATTGGAAAGCTTTGGTTTTAACGGCTCGACGACCGGAACGACCATCGATATGTCTTCGATGAATAACATCGCGTATTTTGGTGATGTTGATCTGATCATCGGAAACGATGACAATGTTGCTCGCGGAATAAAATTCTGCACTGCCAACGGATCGTCTATCGTTAGCTCGACAAAATCAACTACTATTAAAGCAGGTGCACAGACTGCCGACGTTACCTTAACGCTCCCTACTGAACAAGGCGCGGCTGGGTCGGTCTTGACCAATAACGGTTCGGGTGCGTTGAGTTGGAATACCAACCCGGTAGCGGCGTATGCGACGGTTGCCGCAGGTGCGACGATCACTATTCCCAATAGCACAACGGTTGTGAAGATCACTGATGATACAGATTCGACCTCGGTCAATACCGTCACGATGCCATCAGCCAGCAACGGAACGATCATCTATATTTATAACAATGATACAGAAGCGACCACGGGTGACATTAGCCTTCCCGCCGCTTCGATGGGAGTCTATGTGTATGTCGATGGATGGAAGAAAGCAAACTAACTGATGATGCAGCTTGTCATCCTGAGCGACGAGCGAAGGATCTCCGTTTGTCTAAACTTGAGGTCTTGTACTGACGGAGATTCTTCGGTCGCACAGATTTCGCGGTTGAGATAGGTATTCGTTTGCTCCCTCAGAATGACAGGCTTTACGTTTTTTTTGTGGGATGGCGAAAAAACTTTGAGTTTTTCATCGGAGCTAGAAAAACTTCAAGATTGTCGTCGGATGGAGAAAAAGCTTAGGCTTGTCATCCTAAGCGACGAGCGAAGGATCTCCGTTTGTCTAAGCTTGAGGTCTTGTACTGACATCAGCCGTTTAATTTTTTTTAACACGTCGAGCAGAGAGAGTTCAAATTGTTTGTGTGTTAAATGATGAGTCCCCCGAAGCCTTGTGTTTCGGGGGATTTTTTTTGCATCGAAATATTTTTCGTAACGTTCTGTTTATTTATTCGTACAGTTAGGACATCAAAAAAAACACGAATATGACAAACGAAAAGGCTACATTTGGGGCAGGATGTTTTTGGGGTGTCGAGGCGACGTTTCGGCAGATGCCGGGCGTGATCTCGACGCAAGTCGGATATATGGGCGGCGCCACCGAAGCCCCGACCTACGAAAATGTGTGTTATGACGAAACAGGCCATGCCGAGGTCGTCGAAGTGATGTTCGATCCGTCGAAAGTAACGTATAACGATCTGCTGAAAGTATTTTGGGAAAATCACAACCCGATGACGCTCAATCGTCAAGGACCTGACATCGGCACGCAGTACCGCTCGGCAGTATTTTTTCATACTCCCGAACAGGCAGAGCTTGCTCGTAAATATAAAGACGAGCTTACGGCAAGTGGCAAATTTTCGCGACCGATCGTGACCGAGATCACCGAAGCCGCCTCATTCTGGAAAGCCGAAGAATACCACCAACAATACCTCGAAAAACGAGGCTTGGCAAGCTGCCACATCTAAACTGAGAAAACCCAAAACTTCACCGCAAACCCCATTTGGAAACAGATGGGGTTTTTTCGTATATTGCAGTTCGTTATACACCATCATCCTGCACTGCTGGGTACTTCTATGAAATTGTCACGGGTAGCATTCATCACATTTGGGCTTTGCATTATAGTGATACTGTCATCTTGTAAAAAAGAAGTGGCAAATGTTCCCTCAAGCTCGAATAATAGTCTGTTTGGCATAAGCTCGAAAATTCGTCAACAAGTCTCTGATAATATCAATAAACAAACTGCGCAAGAGCAGAAGATCAGTTTGGATGTTTTGGAGTTGATAGCACAACAAAAAGCAACAGGTGTAGGCACGCTGCTTCAGAACAATATCACGACAGATAGCACGATCACATTTTCTCCGGCTATCATAGATAGTCTCGGTCGGGTGATGGTGTATTTATATCTGAGCGATATTCCCAGTAAACTCAAACCTGGCGGACCGATGCTGTCTATCAGCTTCGATTCGTCATTCTTACATAATGGCGCAGAAATCACAAGCAAGAATGATAGTATTCCGATCGTTCAAGCCTGGGTTGCCATTGATCATCTTGTGACGGTCGCCAAGTTTCCAGAAGTAACTTCGATCCGTCTTGTGACGGCGCCGCACGCACATCTTGGAACGGCAAACGATGCGGGTGTTCGTTCGATCCATGCCGATTTTGCAAGGCATATCTGGAGCGAAGCAACAGGACAAAATATCAAAGTCGGTGTGATCTCGACCGATTGTGGTTCTGGCACAGAAGCTATTGATCGAGTGAGCGGAGCGCAATCATTTTTAGATCGAAGCGTTGCGCAGGGTGATCTCAGAGCGCGCCCGACACTCATTCTTGATCCTATTAGTGCTCCGGGCGGCAGTTCGAGTCGCAATCATGAGGGTTTGCAAATGATGGAGATCGTACAAGCGATCGCCCCCGAGGCATCGCTGGCATTTGCATCGGGCAATTGGGGGTTGGTAGATTTTGCAAATCAGATCGATGCGCTTGCAACCGCCGGATGCAAGGTGATGACCGACGATCTACTTTATGATGAAGAAGCTGCGTTTGAAGATGGAGATATAGCAAAACGTATTGATAACGCCGTAACTACCCACAATATCGTCTATACATCTTCTGCCGGAAATTTTGCAAAGAATGTATTCTCGTTCACATTCAATCCTGCACCAAGTCTCCAAGCGATCACTAACAATAATTATCGGGTTCAATCCAACACCAGCGGTGCGGCTTATCCAGTTGACATTACCATTCCCGGCGGTGGCTTTATTGATATCATGCTCCAATGGGACGACCCTTTCAATAATTCAAATAATGATTTTGATCTGTTCTTGGTCAACAAGACAAATTCCAACGAGGTCTATCAGTCACGGTATCGTCAGAATGGCAGTACGACACCGCTTTCACAGCCATTTGAAAAAATCAGTTTTTCACTTCCGTCGGTCGTAACTCGGTCGTACATACTCTACATTGCGAAGATCAACGCAACGAGCAATCCTACGCCTCGAATGAAATTACTCATTTTGACTTCGGGTATTTCTCCGTCAAATCCGCAACAGAGTAGCATTTGGGGGCACGCCGCTTCGGCGAAGGTGCTATGTTGTGCCGCAATGCCTGCCGATGATCCGCAAGCAAACGGACTGACAGAAGAATTTAGCTCGCAAGGACCTGTGCCCATCGTGCAGACATCAGTCACTATTGTCGGCCGGAATCATCCCTTAGTAGCCAATAGACAAAAGCCTGATGTCACTTCGGTCGATGGTGTTCAGACATCGGTCACTTCCTACCCTTTTAGTGGCACATCCGCCTCCGCTCCTCAGGTTGCTGGGTTGGCGGCAATACTTCTGAGTACTGTCCCCTCATTAAAAAATAATGCGGCAGCCGCTCGCCTGGCTATTCAACAGGGATGTATTCGTCCGTCCGGAACAGACGCAAGTATAGCGAAATACGGTGCGGGAAAAACCGATGCATTCCGAACTATTGCACAAACTTTGCAGCGCGATAGTCGAGCAAATCATGCCGCAGGGTTCCAATCATCAAAAACTTGGGTAGAACTGAGGAATAACCGACTGACTTCGAGTTATACTTTAAATCTTGGTACGACAAGTACGCTTTCAAGGATCCGTGAAATGTATGTTGTGGTTCACTTGGCAATGCCAGACCAAACGAATGGTTGCCGATTGTTATTAGAGTCAGTCGATAACCCAAAAAGAATGAAATTAGAATTAGTAAATATTGGAGGGAGATATTGGGATTCGGGTGTTGATCAACTCTATGAGATAAAGCAAACCAATCAGACAACGCCACCACAAGCTGGAGTTCCTGCGACGCAGACTACCAATGATGATGATATAATCGAGCTACCACTCAATGTCTTATTATCAAATGCAACCCGCCGCGTGTCGCCTTGTTGTAAGTGGAAACTCACGATCACTTGTGATAATCCGATTTCAGATCCGTTTTTTAACTTCACCCCCCGATTCAAACTCATTGAATGGGGTATCTATAGTAGATAATATTTTTTTTTGAAAAATTCATTAATCACAAACCACGAACAACCATGAAATATCTATCACTGTTTCTGTTACCGCTTGCTCTATTATTTGGGTGTAAATGCCCCCCGCAACAATTGGCACCGCCAAACCCACCGGTAGCCGCGCCGAGCCATTTTACAAATGCGACGACGATTATTAGTGTGCCCACACCGGGAGTGATTCAGGTGTCAACGGCACCGGCAAATCCGCCTGAGAATCCACCATGCCATGCCGTACATCTCTATCTTGCAACGAGTATGCCCAGTGATCCGGCTTTTATTTTGGAAAAGTCTGATCAACCTGCCGGACCATTCGCACCTGTTCAGGGGATGAACTACATTATACCTGAAGGGCCACCATCAAATACCTACTTCAGAGTTCGGAATAGCGTCGGACCATTCTCAACTACGCAATCGACGAATAAACCTGACGGATTTTTCTCAGGAATTTATGTCGTTCCGATAAATCATACGTGGGCTACGTTGACTGTTCTTGACCAATATTTTATTCAATAATTTACGGAGTTTATGCGAACACTCTTGGTGTATTGATATACATCAAGAGTGTTTTTTTTATACGGTTTGATGCTCTTGTTCGATCAATGCTTCGAGCATTGCAATAATCTCTTGCAACTCTTTTTGATGTTGCTCCTCTTTAAAATTGCATTTCCGCACTGCTTCGACTGCGCGAAAGCCATTGGCGATCGCACGTCTGATCATACTAATGTTTGCCGCGGCATCACCAAGCGATTCATACAGGCCGCCGAGATTAAACAACACAAAGCCATCAAGGTCGTTTCGTTCGGCAAGGAGATTCGCCTGTCGTAGAGCTTCGTCCGGATGTTGTCCCCAGAGGTGGGTGAAGGCGAGCATCATTTGAAGAGTCGTTGAGTCAGAGTTACGTTGGAATGCTTTCTCAAAAAAAGGCAACGCCGTATTTGCCACTTCAACAAGCCGGGCTTCATCTGACAACTCACTGATAGAAAGAAGTAAGTTAAAATACGATACTGTGGTAGGGGTAAGTGTTACTGCCCGTTCAAATGCTTTTGCCGCCTCTTTGTATTTTCCTAATTGATAGTATATCCCACCAAGAATATTTAACACATGCTGATTCTTGGGGTCCAGTTCGATAGCTTTCTTTAAGACGCTTTCGGCTGTATCAAATTCTTGTCGTTGCCAAGCTATCTCACCCCGAATCCATAACGTATGTCCTGTCGTGCCGCTGATCTTCTCTGCGATAGCAACAGATCGTTCTGCACGGGCAAGCCATTTGGGGTCGCGTGAGCACTCGCGGTGGTAGGCAACCGACGCGCTCGCGATGATCAAATACGCATCGACAAAACTGGGGTCAAGTGCGACGGCTCGTTCATAAAGTTCAAGTGCCTGTTCATAGCCGGTGCGGGTGAGCAAGTGGTGATACTCTAAACCTCGGAGATACAGTTCGTAGGCTTCTACGTTTTCTGTTGGTTTGGCTTCGATCTTTTTTGTTTCTTCGGGCGATAGTTTTAGTTTGAGCGCTGTCGCGATCTGTTTTGCCACCGTTTCTTGAAAAACGAAAACGTCGTCGAATGTGCCGTCGAAATTGCTGGTCCAGAGTTGCTGGTTCGCCAGCGCATCGGTTAGCGATGCGGTGATACGAATTTTGTCGCCAGCTTTGCGTACACTTCCTCCGACCAAATAGCGAACGTTCAGATCTTTTGCTATCTCTTGTGCTTTTGGGTGATGTTTTTTGTAATACATCACATCGGTTCTGCTCGGTACTTTCATTGTGTCGAGCGCCCCGAGCGTATTAATGAGTTCATCAACCATTCCATCGGCAAACCACTCGTTATCTTTTGCCGGCGACAGATCATCGAACGGCAAGACCGCAAGACGATGCGAGCGCGGGCTTGATGAAGCAGCTATCGTATCGGTCGTGGCGTGTTCAACGGAAAAAATTTCTTTGATCGTCGTGATGATCGCATCGGTCTCTTCGATACCAATCCGTTGCAAGCCCGCAAGATGATAAGCGAAATCATCATTGAGCTTTACTCGCTCGATGTTGATCGGCAATATTTGTTTATGGCGTTCGGCAGCAAGCGAAAGTTCTTTGAACACATTTTCGCTTTCGAGCGATGAGTCCGATAGTAGCACCGCAAAGATCTTGCAGGTGTCGATCGCCTGGACGATCTCTTTGCTCCAACGCGCGGCGGCATTGATGCGGTGTTGGTCGAGCCAGACATCATACCCCACATCACGCAACGCCGCGACCAGTGCTAATGCACTCGGGCGATCATGAGATGAATATGAAATAAAAATATCTGCCATTAGCTGGGGAATGGTCGAATGTACAATCAGTGCTCAATGCAACAGTGTTCAGCGGGTGAAAGGATTCGGCTCTTATGAAGAAAAGTCATATTTGTGTACTTAGCCCATAAACTTCTTTTATACCATGAAATCAATATATTCTAAAGTCTTAAGAATTGGGCGGATCAATAGACAGCTTTAACGAACAAAATACCTCCCGAATAGGGTAAACCAGGGGGAAACGCTACAATTCCATAAAGAAATTGTGCCCCTTTTTTGTTAATCACCCATTTCAACTCAAAAGATAATTCAGGAGTGTTCTCATTTTGTTTTACTACTATTTTTATGTTATTTCCAGAAATAGCACCTGAAAGGATTCCTGAAACCAGATGTTCCTCACGCTTTCTGTAATCATAATATGAAATTCGCGCTTCGCCTTTGAGCATGGTTCCATCGCGAAATAGGTCAAGCTCTAAGGAAGCATACAAATAAGTGACATCTCGGTAAGACCCCCTCCAAGTGCCAGAATAGAATCTGGATACTGGCTGAGTATCGATTACTACGCCAGTATGATCAACATATTGTCTCAGAGTCTTGCTCATATCACTATCCTTTGTAAAATGAGAAGAGCGACACCCAATCTGAAATACAAAGAGAAAGAAAATCCCCACCCTAGAGAAACAAATAATTACATTACTCTTTGTTACAAATGAGTCCATGTTCTGTTGCTTGCTTTCAAAAAAAAGACTTAATTATTTGCCCAAACAATCCACACGCCCTCAACAAACAATGTTTGTGCGGGGTCAGATAGATAACCAGAATAACAATCTATGGAGTCGCTCCTCCGGCGAATTCCATTAAACAAAATCATTTGCTTCGGATCCTCCTGAAATTTCCCAACCATATTTAATTTTCCTGAATCTAAAGAACCTGAAATATCTCCTGTTAGCCGATCATAACTGTGGATATAAGTAAAAGTTAATTGAAATTCCCCTCTAATTACAGAATCCATTCTATCAAAATAAAAATCTATATCACCGCTTCTGCCTGAAGCGTCCCAAAATTCACCAGACCAGCTACTGATATATGATGTAGTACTCTTTCTTTTATCAATATCTTTTCCCTCTGACCGAAGGTATGGGGTGATTAACACCATCGATAAAATGGTCATAACAAGTAGGATCTTCCCCTTTAATTTTAAACCGGTCATTTGGATTATGCGTGTTAAATGTCTTATGTACCTGCTCTTCAAGCTATCAGCTACTTTAAAAAGAAACACCCCTCGAATTGAGGGGTGTAAAGAGTTGTTTTACTCTCGTCGAAATATCCTCGCGGGATTGATTATTTCGTGAGAACCATCTTACGCGACTTGACGAAGTTTCCAGCTTCAAGACGGTAAATATATGTTCCCGACGGAATGCTCAACGCTTGGTATTCATATTCATACTTACCAGCTTCCATTGACTCACCGTCAATCAGTCTTGCCACTTCCTCACCTAAGAGGTTCATGATCTTGAGTGTCACTTTCTGACGCTCAGGAATCGAGAAGGCAATTGTGGTTGATGGATTGAATGGATTCGGGTAGTTCTGCTCAAGCAAATAACCGTTCGCAAATCCTGGATCGCGATGTACATCATTGGTGAAGTTCAGGCTATGCCAGAACCCTTGACCAACGCTGAATTGCGAACCCGAAACTGTGCCGACTACCGACTGACCAATTGTCCCATTCATAGAATAGGTACCATTAGAAGCCGGGCCACCACCTGCGCCGATTACGCTCGATTGGATCGTGTATTGCGCGAAAGCACTAGCTGTGCTCAGCATAATACAAGCTCCTGCGATTAGTAATCCTCGAATGTTCATTTATTTTTTCCCTTCGATATAGTTTTCGTCGAGAGAGAGTTCACCGTTATATACAAAGAAAATGCCGTTTTTGTTTCATATTTTTGACCCGAATTGTGAAATGTGCCTTTTGGGGTCTTTTTTGGGCTAAATTCAAAGAAATATTGGGGTTTTGGCACCATTTAATGGCAAAACCTACCTCCCGACCGAACACTTTATTCGCTGCTGAAAATTTGTTCCTTTGACTGCGATGATATAGCTCCCGTTCGGAACACCGCTGACATCAATCGACTCTGTGTTTCGGAGGAACGGAGACCCGATTAGCC
>JBBRNY010000077.1:0-11482 GCA_038229915.1 Kapaibacterium sp. (SeqCode)
CCCGCGTGATATTGTTGCCAGAGCGATCGATGCAGAATTAAAAAAACACGGCGATCCGTACGTGGTGCTCGACATTTCACACTTGCCACCTGCCAAAGTTAAAAAAGAATTTCCGAATATCTATTCGCATTGCAAAGAATTTGGCATTGACATTACCAAAGAACCCATTCCGGTCGTGCCGGCTGCACATTATAGTTGTGGCGGAGTAGTGACCGATCTGAACGGTCGTACAAACATCGATGCACTCTATGCTTGCGGTGAAGTGGCAATGACTGGCGTACACGGCGCGAACAGACTTGCAAGTAATTCTTTGCTCGAATCATTAGTGTTTTCGAAACGTGCGGCTGAAGATCTTTCGAAGTCAATAAAATCGAAACAACAGACCAAACAGATCAAACTCCTTGAGTGGGATGAGTCGGGGACTGAGAATGCTGAAGAATGGGTTGTCATAGAACATGATTGGCGTGAGATACAACAGTTAATGTGGGATTACGTCGGCATTGTTCGTTCGACCTATCGCCTCAAGCGTGCAAAGCTCCGCCTCGATCTTATCGTCAAAGAGATCGAATCTTATTATCGCAAGACCAGAGTAACGATGCCGTTGCTCGAACTTCGGAATATGGCTATCACGGCGCAACTGATCGTTCGTTCGGCATTAATGCGAAAAGAAAGTCGTGGCTTGCACTACACCACCGATTATCCGAACAAGAACGAGCGGCTCGCGACACGAAATACGATCATTCATAAAAACGATTAGTACCAATGGCTTCACATTCACCGCTCCGTGCAAAAGATGCTTTTACCGAAGAAGCACTCAAGCGTATTTCCGCAACAGTCGCCGAAGTCGAGCTGCATACTTCGGCTGAGATTCGTGTGTCGATACACGATGAGCGCGCGACAGCACAGTCAGGACTTCCGATTGAAAAAGTTGCCGAAGAAGAATTCTTTGAACTTGGGATGGACAAGACGAATCAGCGCAACGGAATATTATTGTTGGTGCTCTATACCGAACGAAAATTTTATATCCACGGTGATATTGGTATCCATTCGCGCGTGCAACCCGAAACATGGGTAGATGTTGCCGAGACATTGAAGTCGCATTTCGCACACGGGCATTTTGAAGAAGGCATTCACGATGCACTCAAAGGTATTTCAAAACATTTAGTAACCGCGCTTCCATCGACAGGCAGCAATACAAATGAACTCAGCAACGAAGTTGTGATCCACTAAGTCTGAATTGGTTTTATGCTAAATACTTCCCGCATCGCATTAGCACAAACAACAGCCGTTCTCGGCAATGTCGCGGCGAATGCCGCCAATCATATTTCACTTGCTAAGCAGGCGATCACAGAAAAAGCTGATGCTATTATTTTTCCTGAGCTTTCGCTCACCGGTTATACACTTCGCGATCTGAATCTTGACGTTGCGCTCGATCCCACGACTGCCGAAGTCCTTTCGGAGCTTCGATCACTGAGCAAGAAGATCACGATTATTTGTGGTGGTGTTGACCGTTCACAAAACGGCGGATTGTATAATGCCGCATTTGTTTTTGAAGGCGGTGAGCTGATTCACACGCACCGAAAAATATACCCTCCGACCTATGGCATCTTCGAGGAGCAACGATATTTTCTGCCAGGAAATACGGTTCGTGCATTCGATTCGAAAAAACTTGGCCGTATCGGTGTTCTTGTCTGTGAAGACTTATGGCATCCATCGCTACCGTATCTGCTTGCGTATCAAGATGCGCAACTTATCATTACGATAGCCGCAAGCCCGACGCGGATCGGTGAAGTAAAAGATACTGACGACGCAACAGCTCCGACAAATTACCACATCAACCGCGAGCATCACTCGACCTACGCGCGGTTGTTCAGTGTGTATATGGCATTTGTCAATCGCGTGGGTGTCGAAGATGGTGTAAACTTTTGGGGTGGCTCGGAAGTGGTCGCTCCGTCGGGTGATGTGATCAAACGCGCTTCTTTCTTTCAAGAAGATATTATTATTGCTGATATCGACCCCAATGCCATCGCCCGCTCCCGCGAGTTCTCGCGTCATATGCTCGATGAAGATATCTTGCTGATGCGTGAGAACCTTGACGATACGATACGAATGAATCGTGAACTTTCCTAAGTAAAAATGGTTGCAATTGCCAACTCGAAATATCCCTAAGTTTAAGGAAAGAATTTGCACTCGTGCGTGTTTTATGTACTTACTGTAGCCCCCGTTTGGCTTAATATTTTGTGAAAATAACGAGTATGGCAAAACAATCTGCATCTACTACAAAGAATCCGCTGAAGAGATTTAGTGACGAACAGCCAGCAAGCTATAAAGAGCCGGCTCCGAGTCAGAGTGCTGAAAGCGAAAGTGGACACGAAAATCCGCTTCATTCGATGATGGCACGTTTTGATAAAGCGGCAGAAATACTTCAACTTGAATCCGGTATTTATAAATATCTCTCTACCCCGGTCAAGAGTGTGATCGTTTCGATCCCGATCACGATGGAAGATGGTTCGATCGAAGTGTTTGAAGGTTATCGAGTTATTCATAACGATATTCTCGGACCCTCGAAGGGCGGTATCCGCTACTCACCCCATGTCCATCTTGATGAGGTCAAAGCGCTTGCCGCTTGGATGACTTGGAAGTGCGCCGTTATTGATATTCCGTTTGGTGGTGCAAAAGGCGGCGTACGTTGCGACCCGCGCAAACTAACTCAGCGTCAGCTTGAGTCGATCACTCGACGATATACTGCGAATATGCTCGATGTCTTCGGTCCAGATCGCGACATTCCCGCACCTGATGTCAATACGAACGAGCAAGTAATGGCATGGATACTCGATACGTATTCGATGCACATGAAGCGCACCGAACCTGGCGTTGTCACCGGAAAGCCATTGGTGCTTGGTGGTAGCCGTGGTCGTCGTGAAGCAACGGGGCGCGGAGTGATGCACACCACATTGTGCGGATTAGAAAAATTAAAGATCTCTCCTAAAAAAGCAACCGTGGCTGTCGAAGGTTTCGGTAATGTCGGCTCGATCAGCGCAGCATCGCTGTACGAAAAAGGTGCGAAGATCGTTGCGATCAGCGATATTACCGGCGGATACTACAATGCGAATGGCATTGATATTGATGCCGCTATCAGATGGTCTGACGAACACGATCATTTGCTCGAAGGATTTAGTGGCGGTGATAAAATTTCGACTGATGAACTCCTGACCGTTAAGTGCGACGTGCTTATTCCTGCGGCTCACGAAGATCGTATTACCGATCATAACGCTGCAAAAGTGCATGCAAAGCTTATTGTAGAAGGTGCGAACGGACCGACGAACGCCGGTGCCGATTCGATTCTCGAATCAATGGGCGTGATGGTTATCCCTGACATCCTTGCAAATGCGGGTGGTGTGAAGGTGAGCTATTTCGAATGGGTACAAAATAGAATGGGATACTATTGGGATCTCGAGACCGTCAACAAACGTCTTGAAGATGGAATGGTACTCGCATTCGATCGTGTCTATGAAAACTCGCTCAAGCATAACGTATCGCTTCGCTTAAGCTCGTACATCCTTGCTATTGATAAAGTAGCTCGGACACTCAAGCTTCGCGGTATCTACGGCTGATCATATTGAACACCGTACTCATATTTTGTTTTGCAACACTCGCCCTTGTTTTTACAAGGGCGAATGTTTTTGCGCAAGATGTGAAGGTGGTGGGTAATAAATCACTCGCATCGGTGTATTATGCTAACCCAGAAATTATTCAAGTAGGTTTAGATTCGGTTCTTCATTCGCATCAGCTTACGATAGAATCGGTTCGGATCAATGGCGATCTCATTTCTCCAGAGCTATTGCGTGTTCTTTCAAAACCGCAAACCGCTATTCCGGTTGCAACCGTAATTATCAAACATCTCTGGTCGCTTCAAGAGATCGGTTGTCCTGATTGCGAACCAGCAATGCGCCGAAGCACGGTCGATCATGTTGTGGTCGAAGGCGTGATTGCGTTTGATGAGATAGGGAAGCCGACGATCCCATTTAATTTTTACCGTTTTGCGAGCACCGCCGAGGAACACTCCCAGCAAGTGAACGTAAGCAAACCTGCCGAAGCACCAAAAACATTTTGGGAATCGACAGCACAGCCGATACTCGTTACCCTTGGTGCAGCCGTAATTATCGCACTCTTTTTTCTTATTCGTAGTTGAACGCTTCGTGAAACAAACTTTACCCATATTATTACTGCTCGCACTGTTTATCGGTGGTTGCGGCAGCACCAAACAAGCGTCAAATCTCAACGGCGCAAACCTCATCGAGGTACGATTTAACGACGGCAAAAAAGCCTTCGAAAAAGAAGAATGGCTTGAGGCGATCGCGATCTTCGACGAGATCCGTTTGCAAGCCCCGTCTTCTGAGTTTGCAGCCGAAGCAGCATATCTCGAGGGAATGGCTCGTTACAAGAGCGGTACGTTTATTAGCGCGGCGGTTGATTTCCGCTCGGTGCGCAGAAATTTTCCGAGTTCGGAGTTCGCACCGAAAGCACAATTTATGATCGCCGAAAGCTATTATTCGCTTTCGCCTCGCCCAGAACTTGACCAAACCTACACGCAATATTCGATCAACGAGTATCAAACATTCCTTCGCGATTACTCGAACGGACCAAGACCATTGCTCGATAGTGCCGATCACCGCATAACGGAGCTACGAAATAAACAAGCGACGAAAATTTTACTTTCAGCTGAGCTCTATATCAAGTTGTTGGATAATAAATCGGGCTTAAAATATTTTGCTCGAGTCGTCGATAATTATTACGACACTCCATCGGCGGTCGAATCACAACTCAGAATAGCCGAAATACAGTATGACCGCAAACACACGAAGGAAGTGCGCGAAGCACTCACGACATTTGATGAGAAGTTTCTTATCACCGCGACTCAAGCGCAGCGTGAACGTTCATTGAGATTACGTCAACAACTTTCGCTACAATGACCAGCACCAAACCAAAACGTGTACGCGACTCGCAGATACAAATGACCGAGCTCGTACTGCCGAACGATACGAATCAGCTTGGCAATCTCTTGGGCGGACGCCTAATGCATTGGATGGATATTTGCGCCGCTATTTCTGCCGGCAAGCATTCGGGTCGTGTGTGCGTCACGGCAAGTGTTGATGAATTAAATTTTCTCGGCCCGGTAAAACTTGGTCAAGTTGTGCATCTTCGCGCGAGTGTCAATCATGCTTTTCGTACTTCGATGGAAGTGGGGATCAGCGTTGAAGTAGAAGATATTCATACGGGTTACAAACGCCACGTAAATACGGGTTATATGACATTCGTTGCGCTCGATGAAACAGGCAGACCGACGGCTATCCCACCGCTGTTGCCAACGACAGAAGATGAAAAGCGCCGTTACAACGGAGCATTGCTCCGCCGCAAAGCGCGTTTGGCGAGCCGCGACCAGATCGAGCAATCGGACAAAGTTCGCGGTGCAAAAAAGAAAAAAAAGTAACATAGAAAGCCAACAGTGAGTGGAAGTTTTCGGTTGGTCGTTGACGCAGTAACAAAACGGTTTTCCGGAGCGCCCTTGTTCGCGCCGGTTTCAATAGAAGCATCCTCCGGCGAGATCATCGCCATCGTCGGTTCGAACGGGAGTGGAAAGTCAACACTTCTCAAAATTCTTGCAAATATTTTTCAGCCAACAAAAGGCAGTGTGATCTACGAAGAAAATAATACGTCGCTCCCGAGCGATCTTCTGTCTGAACGCATCGGTTTTACAGCACCCTATCTCGAACTCTACTCCGAACTCACCGCGATCGAGCATATTCGTTTTGTTGCCGAGTTGAAAAGCAAATCGATCGACGATGCTTCCTGTATTCAATTACTCACATCGTTCGGTCTCGATGCCGCTATTGCAAAGAGTGATCGGTTGATGAAGCAATATAGCTCGGGGATGCAACAGCGCGTGAAGACAGCGATGGCATTTGCGCACGAGCCTCGAATTATTTTTCTCGATGAACCCGGTTCAAATCTTGATGCTGTTGGTATTGATACATTGTTTCGGAACATCACCCAGGCCGCATCGAATGGCGCGCTTATTATTATCGCGACCAACGATCCGCAAGAAGCGGCACTTGCTTCTCGAACAATTGCGCTTCAACAATATACTCTTATCTCGAATTGAAATTTATTCTATCGCATACCGACCAATCGAGCAAAGCCCGCGCCGGAATTCTTGAGACCGATCACGGTACCATTCAAACACCATGCTTTATGCCCGTCGGCACACTCGCTACAGTCAAGTCGCTCACGCCGCGTGATGTCTGGGAGACGGGTGCGCGAATGTGTTTGGCGAATGCGTATCATCTCTATCTGCGACCGGGTACATCCATTGTTCGTGAAGCGGGCGGAGTACATCGGTTTGCGAAATGGGATGGTGCTATCCTGACAGATTCTGGTGGCTATCAAGTGTATTCGCTTGCTGGGTTGCGGAAGGTGACCGATGACTCTGTTACTTTTAAAAGTCACCTCGATGGTTCGCGGCATCAGTTTACGGCAGAAAAAGTGATCGAGATCGAGCGCGATCTGGGGCCTGATATTATGATGGTACTCGATGAATGTCCGCCGTCGAATGCTGAGCGTAACGTTGTCAAAAGTGCTGTCGATAGAACGATCAGTTGGGCGCAGAGATCGGTCGAGCATTTTCATAAAACAAAACCATTGCACGGATACGATCAGCAATTATTTTTGATCGTCCAAGGCGGTGTCTATCCCGATCTCCGAAGCGAATGCGCCGCAGAACTTGTAAAGCTCGATACATTTGGTTATGCCATCGGCGGGCTTGCTGTTGGCGAGCCGAACGCGACGATGTACGAGGTGACCGATCATACAACGAATGTTCTTCCCGAACAAAAGCCGCGATATTTAATGGGTGTTGGTACGCCTGTTGATCTGCTTGAATGTATTGCCCGTGGTGTAGATATGTTCGATTGTGTATTGCCGACACGCAACGCACGCAACGCACAACTCTTTACCCGCGACGGCAAACTCAACTTCCGCAATGCAAAATGGAAAACAGATTTTAGTCCTATTGATATTGAAACAAATTCGTACGCCTCACAAAATTTTTCGAAAGCATATCTGAGTCATCTCGTGAGTTCAAAAGAAATGCTCGGCGCCGTGCTCGCCACAATGCATAATATCAGCTTCTACGAACAACTCGTCACCGAAGCAAGAGAACACATCCTCGCAGGAAGTTTTGTAGAATGGAAAAATGGTTTTATTGCGAGATATAACAGCAATTAAAAGCTACTTTGTAAAAGTTTTTTACTTTCTTCGTCCAATGGCGACCCAGCTTGTGCCGCCTTTACTTCCAACTATACAAGCGGTTGAACCATTAAAGTGCATCCCGTTAGTATAATAATTAAAACTATTGGGGTCGTATAATTCATCATATCTCTTCCATGTTTTACCATTCCAATGCGACGCAAAGCCCCAGTCGCTTGTGCAAAGAATATCGGATGTACTATTGCCGCGTATGGTTGTAATACCAGCGTAACTCCCATCGCTAAATTTATTTCCTACGCTATCTCCATCATTTGTCCACAAACTATTATCTGTTTTTCGATATAAATACGAACCACCAACATATACTTTGTGATGAGAAGCACTATCTATTGTCCACACTGCCGATACTCCATCACAATTAGCACAACCGAATTGTCCCAAATCAGAAAGTGGTATTTCAGACCATTTAATGCCATCATAATGCAAAAGACAAGAAACTCCAGTAGATCGGTTTAGTCCTCCCGCCCAAACGTCTTTACTTGATGTACCCCATACCTTTCTTAGATCTTTCGTCGTTGTCGAAACCATAGCAGTAAACGAAGTGCCATCGTAGTGATATATTTGTCCCGCATTGCCAACGACAAACATGTCTTTACTCGATGTACCCCAACAAGCATTAGTACCTCCGGGACGTATATCTTCGAAGTCTTTTCCATTCTCAGTATGAAGAGCAAGATTTCCGTAAACTAACCAATAATCAAGAGGTGAAAAAGCAAATATACTAAAGCCACTTAATGCTCCATCGAGTGAACTACCAAACGTTATATCCTTGCCATGAAGCTGAGTAAATGAAACACCATCATAATGCCAAAGGTAGTTTCCAACAATGATTATATCGTTAGCACCAAATACCCAGACTCCATTCAGACTACTTTCGTCCGGGATGGAATACTCTGTCCATACGAACGCATGAGCTAAAGAATCTTTCACTCGTTGTAAGGAGTCCTGATTCAGATTACAGGTGTCACAGGGGTGGCGAGTGGTATCCGAACAGGTATCACAACCAGAAGGAGGTTCAGTCGTATGCTTCTTACAGGAGTTGAATATTCCTGTAAGAAGTATCGCTATCATCAATATTGGGATAATCTTCATTGCATTATATTATCTATGCTATCAACCCGTAAACAATAGCGGAAGTTGCGGATGTTAATTACGATGAACGTAGGATTTGTAGTCTTGGGTATAAGATTCGATCACCGTAAATAAAATGATAGGCACCTCTTGACAATGGTGCTTTTGTTTTATATATTGTAGGTTAGGAAGTAGGCACCAGTAGTGTTGGCATAAAAGATATGGTGTGCTTCTTACTTCAGGGGATTCCTCGTCGGGCTGAAGCCGCTCCTCGGAATGACATGAGGTGTTATGAACGCGTTACGAATTCTTCTGGCTTGACCGCATTTTCTTTGGAAAGGCATGAATCAACGAGCGAAGTGCGTTGGTCACTTCGTCGGGTGATTTGAATATGCGCGTAAATTCCTTATCTAACAGAACGATCATTTGATCTTTGTGCAAACCTGCAAATCTGTTTGGTTTCGCTTTTGAATAATCGAAATCATAGTGTGATGCAAGGTCATCACTCTTTTTTGTTTTAGATGCCGGTTTTTTGGCGGTTTTCATATTGTATCTTTTCTTCTTAAAACAACAATGCATCATAATTCTATCGTTCGTTGTAAGCACGTCTAAAAGCATCTAATGTATCATAATTAACAAAAAACACTATAGTGTGCAAACTTACATCATTGATCTATAATGACTTACATACCCTCCGAGGAGGCAAACGCTTGAATCGAATGTTTCCGTAGAACTCTCTGTTTTACCCATCTGTAAAAATCTTATTTTATTCTATTATAGATTATGACTCTTTCTTTATTCGGTATTATATTGATGGCTGGTCAAGCGGGTAGCGACCCTGGGCAGGGGCTTACTTCGACCTTGGTGATGTTTGGCTCGATCATCTTAATTTTTTACTTTATGATCTATCGCCCACAACGCAAACGCCAAAAAGAGCGCGACGCATTGCTTGGGCAAATGGATAAAGGCGACAAAGTGATCCTCGCGGGTGGTATGCACGGCACGATCTCTGCAATGGAAGAAAAAACCATTTTAGTGCAAGTTGCCGAGAATACAAAGATCCGTTTCGAAAAATCTTCCGTAACTACTGTTGTACCGAAATAACGAATTTCGGATCTCAACAAAAAGCGAGAGAGTATGCTCAATACGATAGACGAAGCAATAGTTGATATAAAAGCAGGGAAGCTTGTGATCGTCGTTGATGACGAAGAGCGCGAGAACGAGGGCGATTTTATTACGGCTGCCGAAGTCGCTACTCCCGAGACGATCAATTTTATGATCCGATACGGTCGCGGTGTGCTCTGTGCTCCGATCACCGAAGCCCGAGCTCGTGATCTCGATCTGCCGATGATGGTTGATGTGAACACAGCGTTGCACGGCACTCCGTTTACGGTTGCTGTTGATTACGTTCACGGCACCACGACGGGCGTTTCGGTTAGTGATCGTGCTCTGACCGTACGAGCCATTGCCGATCCGAAAGCTGGCGCGCGCGACTTTGCACGACCGGGACATATCTTCCCATTACGTGCGGTCGAAGAAGGCGTCTTGCGCCGAGCAGGGCATACCGAAGCGGCAGTAGATCTGGCGCGGCTTGCAGGGTTTCAACCGGCTGGCGTGTTAGTCGAAATTTTGAATGAAGACGGCACGATGGCTCGTTTGCCGCAGCTTCGTGCTTTGGCGATCGAGCATAAGATGAAGATCATTTCCGTTCAGGATCTGATCAAGTATCGCACCGAACGCGAGAAGCTGATCGAGAAAATTGTTGAAGTAAATTTGCCGACGTATTACGGCGACTTCAAACTGCATCTGTATAAAAATAAAGTTGACGGCAAAGAGCATATCGCCTTGACCAAAGGTGATGTTGCCGGGGGTGAACCGACGCTCGTCAGAGTTCACTCTGAGTGCTTTACCGGCGATACGCTCGGCTCGCTTCGTTGTGATTGCCAAGATCAGCTTCACGCGGCAATGATGATGGTCGAGAAGCATGGTCGCGGTGTGGTCTTGTATATGCGTCAAGAAGGCAGAGGAATAGGCTTAGCGAACAAGTTGAAAGCCTATAAGCTTCAAGAAGAAGGCAAAGACACCGTCGAGGCAAACGAGGCGCTTGGCTTTAAGGCTGATCTGAGAGATTATGGTATCGGCGCACAGATCTTGGTTGATCTGGGTATCAAACAAATGAGTTTGATCACCAACAACCCAAAAAAGATCGTCGGGCTTTCGAGCTACGGGCTTGAAATAGTCGGTCGCGTACCAATCGAGATCGAAGCGCAAGAAAAGAACGCCGCCTATCTCGAAACAAAGCGCAAGAAACTTGGGCATTTAATAGGGCATTCCCACGGAATCGAAGGGATCGTAGAGAGTATCTTAACCGATACCCCGTAAGTTCAAGGAACAGAAGTTTGCAAAATAGCTTTTAGTAGTCTGATTGTAAAAGACGAAGGTATCTTTTCCGAGACGAAGAGATGCCTTCTTCTTTTTTTTAAGAATTGATATTATGGCAGGAACAGTATATGTAACGCGAGAGCGGTTGGTGCAGATCGAAGCTGAGCTTCGTAATCTGAAGGTCCACGCTCGTAAGGAGATCGCCGCGAAGATCGGCGAGGCTCGTGCACAAGGTGATCTCAGCGAAAATGCGGAGTATGATGCCGCACGCGAAGAGCAAGGATTGCTCGAACTTCGTATCCATAAAATGGAGATGATGCTTTCGAACACTTCGATCATCGATGAATCGCTGATCTCGACCGATAAGGTTGGGATGATGACGCGAGTTCGAGTCTTAAATAAGAAGACGAAGAAAGAAAATATCTATTTGTTGGTCTCACAAGAAGAGGCAGATTTTGAAGGCGGGAAGATCTCGGTATCTTCGCCGATCGGCAAAGCGCTCTTAAACAAGCTTGTTGGTGACTCTGTTGAGATCATAGTACCAGCCGGTACGATAGAATTGAAGATTTTGGAAATTACTTTATAGGTTTTGTAGTTTTCCTCGCTCGAAATAGCCCGGATGGCGAAATTGGTAGACGCAGCAGACTCAAAATCTGCCGCCAGCAATGGTGTGTCGGTTCGAGTCCGACTCTGGGCACTCTCG
>JBBRNY010000078.1:0-11458 GCA_038229915.1 Kapaibacterium sp. (SeqCode)
AGCGAAATCTTCCGACACTCAATGTGCTTGACCCCGCAGTAATGCCGGATCGCAAAAGTTCGCCGAGACGTCTGACGATGTTGTTGATAGGTCTATTCTCTGGCTTGATGGTTTCGGTGATCTATGTTTCCTGGAAAAAGTATAAAGAGAATGTCAAAGACAATCCTGAGGAGCACAGTAAATATAATTTGTTTGTAAGAAATTTGAAAAAGGTATAATCGCACTCATCCAAAAAACTATGGAGAGAATGCGAGTGCGACTGTCGAACTGATGATCTCAAACGCTGAATTCAACAAGAAGGCTACACGCGGTTTTGCGTGGAATTATCTCTACAAGCTTTCCGAATTCGGGCTGACCAATCTCTATACCATCATCGTCGTAAGGAAATTTGGTCCTGAAGTTTCGGCGCCGTATGCCGTGTTTTCTGCACTTGCAACTACACTTTCTATCCTTGCCGCTTTTGCTGTTGATGGGGTACTGCTTCGTTATATTCAACGAATCAGTGTTCATCCCAGTGGAGACGCCGAACACTTTGGTGAGATCGAATCTCTCAGCCTCCCCAATTTTCTCAGTACATTATTGGCATTTCGATTTCTGATCGTTGGATTGATCTCGTCGCTGGTTGCATTCGTTTTTCTTGGGGTGCCTTCGTTTATTCCCAGTGTTGGAGAATCGTTTGGGTTGCTTAAAACATTTACGCCCCATTTAATTATTTTCTTATTTGCACAGTCACTCAGTGCGTTCTCAACATTTTCTTTGACCGGATTACTGGAGACAAAAAGAGTATTCTTTGTCAGTTTTGTTTCGAGAATAACTCTTTTGCTTCTTGGTGTGTGGTTAGTGTATGCGGGAAACCTCACTCTTGATACTTCCATAACAGTTTTTGTGACCTCGGCTGTACTGAGCGGATTATTAATGTATATTATGCTGAGAGTTGAGGTCAGGAAACAGACACGCTCATCGGAACATACAGCACATCAATTTACTTTTTGGCATTCACTCGCGACACTCTGGAAATTTATTTCCTCACGCAAACACCTCACGTTCTTTCTGAGCACACCGCTCCTTTTCTATGGTATCACGACGTGGGGCAATGATATGCTGAGTACAGTATTAGGACGCCAGCCCGATATCTTAATGATGCGCGCAATGCTTGGAGAGAAGACAACGGAGATCGGCTATTATTTCTCCGCGTCGCAGATCATCCTTGTCACGGAGTATGTGTTCCTTTTCGGACTTGGTGGAACGTTAGTCTCCATTTTTTCGAAGCTGGCTCACGATGACGAAAAAAATAAGAAAGGCAAGTATTTATCACTCGCAAAGGCGCGGCGCGAGATCGCTGGGTTTCAGACTGTTGTTCTTGTTCCGCTTTGCTGTTTTATCTTTTTCTATATCCGTCCGATCATCCATTCTGTCTATGGCGAAGCCTATCTTCCGGCTGCAACATTAGTGCAGGTTGGGTTGGTAGCAATGTTGATCAGTGTAGCGGCTTTTGGCGGTGGAATGCAAGTTACTTCGCTTGTTTCGATCGGTAAAGAACGGTTGGTATTTCGCAATCGGCTGACTTGGGGTTTGATCAACGTTATTGGGAATTTTGTATTGATCTACTATTTTGGTGCATTGGGAGCGGTGATCGGTACCCATTATTGTAACGCCGGGGCTTGTGCAAGTGAATCATATTTTGCATCGAAATATATCGGCAAGTCGATAAATTATGCTTCAACGATGAGGATATTCCTTATTTCTGTTATAGCGGCGGCTGTATCGTACGAAATATTCCAATTGGTGGGCACTTCTATTTCTTCTTGGTTTGTCGTGATCGGATCAGGCAGTATTGATGCTATACTCGTGATAATTCTCTACAAAACCTTCAAAGTGCCGGAGTTACGGATCCTCACTTCTCGGTTACAAAGCCTTTTCCCTTCGTTAGTGAAACAATAGTAATGTAACTTTTGGGCTAATCCTGTCGTAACTTTGCCCTATATCGTTTTACCCGTAATGGTATTTTACCCGTAATGACCGGAGACTATGATGCTGACACGTTTACTTCTTATTGTTTCATTACTGAGTGTTGCTTCTATTGCAAGCTCGCAATCGTTTTACCAAGAGCTACAGCCACGTCCCACTATCAATGATGGCGTTAAGATCAACCTTTCTGTTGGGGATACTTCGCTGGTTCGCGATCTTCTCCGTGGAGATTTTTTTCATTCGTTACAGGGGACGTTTCTCAACAGATTTGATACGACCGATAATGACATTGACAGCACCAATGACTCATTAATATATGAACTTCGTATCGGCAAGATGTTCAAGAAATACGGCAAAGGAAAGCACTCGTTTATTATTACCGAAGATCCTTACGATCGTCTCATTCCATTCAAAGAGAGTCTGCCTTTTATTGATTTTAATCGTGTCAACGGGTTTGTGATCGGCATCGGAACGCCGATGTTCATAAGCATTGGTCGTCACGAAGAACTTGGTATAAAAGCGGGCATTGCTTATGGATTTGAGGAGAAGAAGGGACAATCGCTGGTCGGGGCTGAATACCGAATCCCGCTTGGAACATTGAAAGATACCAGTTTTATAGATAAATGGCAATGGATATCGACGCTCGCTGTTGGCGCGGAGTATCACAATATGACATCCACTGATGACGCATGGCGTGCCGGAAGATTGGAAAATGCAGTGTATTCATTCTTTGCGCGCGAAGACTTTAGGGATTATTATAAGATCGATGGTTGGAATGCCGACGTTGCATTCCGCCCCGACCGCTATTCAGAGTTTAAGTTAGAGTATCGCAGTGACATCTATTACAATCAACCACAACGAGTGTTTATCGGCAGATGGGGTGGTAACAAAGTATTACCTGTCAATCCGGAGATCACTACGGGCAGGCTCAATAGCTGGGTTATCACTGCAGGTCGCGAAATTGTGACCCCGATCAACAGAAGTGTTACAAATCTTTGGGGTGATGATGTAGCGATCGAAAGCCAAAGCGGCAGAGCGTATCTCTTACAAGCTGAGTTTGGAAGCAATGAGGGCGGAGATAAGAGCTTTGCACGGTATATCCTTGAAGCAAGAAATTTTAATCCGATCATCAAAGCGCTCTCGATCGACACGCGCTTGAGATGGGAGAGTTCGACCGGCGATGTTCCGATCCAAAAGCTTTCTTTCCTTGGCGGACCATCGAGTCTTGCTGCTTATAAGAACAAAGTATTTGTCGGTAACAGGATGTTGCTCTTAAACACCGAACTGCGTTTCAGTCTTGAAGAATTGAGCTCGTTCTTCGACGGCGGCAATCTTAATCTTGTGCTTTATAATGATCTTGGTTACATCCGACTTGCTGATTCGAGCGCTGGGTTGTTCGCGGGTTTTGGTGATCTCAAACCAAGTACGCTTGTTTATAATATTGGTATCGGCATTGGTGCAAGTAGCGGAGTCCAGCTTGGCGTGATGTGGAGAACAGATATTAAAGAGACAGGAAGATTCTTTTTCCGTTTCCAACGCCCATTCTAATGGTTAGCGTTTTTTCTTAAAATATTCTTTTAAGATCGCTCCACATTCACCATCGAGCACTCCGCCGATGGTGTGAACTCTGTGGTTCAGGCGGTCGTCTTCGGTAAGGGTAAAGAGGGTGCCACAGGCACCGGCTTTGGGGTCGTAAGCGCCGAAGACCAAACGATCAATGCGAGAATTCACGATAGCACCGGCACACATGGGGCAGGGCTCAAGGGTCACGTAGAGAGTACATCCGGTCAGGACTCTGTTTTCGAGTGTCCCGTTTGCCGAGGTGATCGCTATCATTTCAGCGTGAGCGGTAGAGTCTTGGAGTTGCTCGGTTTGGTTGTGACCTCTGCCGACGATGGCTCCATCTTTTACAATGATGCATCCAATAGGCACTTCATCAAGCTCGTACGCTTTCTCGGCTTCGCGGAAGGCAAAGCGCATCCAATACTCGTGCGGTTGGGAAAAGGGGTTGTTATCCATGACAAAAGGTAAGTGGGCCCTGCAGGACTTGAACCTGCGACCAATCGATTATGAGTCGACCGCTCTAACCAACTGAGCTAAGGGCCCCCACTTCGGCGTTTCAAAAGAAACATCTCCGAAACGGCGATTTTAACACCCTTACGGGTGAGTGAATTCCTTCGATTCGCTTTCGTAGTCATTTTCAACGATGATACTGCTATTGATCTGTGCTATTGGGCGTTTTCTTTATAACAATTCAAATTTTTCCATTTTTTTTGTTGTTTACCTATTTCTAAGGACTATCTCATTCTTATTTCCTAAATGAACAACGCAATATCTCGATTCGACAAATTTAGCAATAGACATATCGGACCTTCCGAAAACGAGCAACAGCTTATGCTCGAAATGATCGGTGTTTCGTCGCTCGATCAACTTATAGAACAAACGATTCCTGCTTCGATCAGACTGCCGAAACCTCTTTCAGGGCTTGCGGCTCGGACTGAACGCGAATTCCTCGAAGATATTCGCAAGGTTGCAGACAAAAATAAAGTATTCCGCTCTTATATCGGGATGGGGTATTATGATTGCGTTACACCTCCGGTTATTTTGCGCAATGTCATGGAGAATCCGGGTTGGTACACCCAGTACACCCCATATCAAGCCGAGATCGCGCAAGGACGTTTGGAGTCGCTCTTGAATTTTCAGACCGTTGTATTGGACCTGACAAAGATGGAGATCACCAACGCGTCACTCCTCGATGAGGCAACAGCCGCCGCCGAAGCAATGCATTTAATGTATGCTTCGCGTCATCAGGAGTTGGTCGCTCGTGATGCAAATATTCTGTTCGTTGCCGATACGGTATTCCCACAAACGATCGATGTGCTCAAGACACGTTCGGAACCGCTCGGTATAGAACTGTTGATCGGCAATGTAGAGACGCTCGAAGCAAATTGGAATGAGAAAATTTTTGGTGCCGTGATCCAGTATCCCGATGGTAATGGTGCTATTTCCGATCCATCATCGTTCATAACAAAAGCACATCAGCATCATGCATTTGTTGCTGTCGGTAGTGACTTAATGAGTTTAGTGCTCCTAACACCGCCCGGTGAGCTTGGTGCGGATATCGTATTTGGTTCAGCGCAGCGTTTTGGTGTGCCGCTTGGATATGGCGGACCCCATGCCGCATTCTTTGCGGCGCATGAACAATTTAAACGACAAATGCCGGGACGGATTATCGGTGTCTCGATAGACTCGAATGGTAATCGTGCGTTGCGTATGGCTCTTCAAACCCGCGAACAGCACATCAAGCGCGACAAAGCAACAAGCAATATTTGTACAGCACAGGCTTTGCTTGCAAATATGACAGCGATGTATGCCGTCTATCACGGACCTGAGGGTTTGAAGGTCATCGCTGAGCGAATTCACTCTTTGACGGTCGTACTTGCGAAAGCATTGAAGAATGCACACTTTGAGAATATGAATGAATCGTATTTCGATACGATAAAGATCAAAGTACATTCCGAGACTATGGTGCAATATATTCGCACACGTGCTGAAAAGTCAAAGATTAACTTGAGATATTTTAGTGGTGCGGTCGGAATTTCTCTTGATGAAACGACGACCCTCGATGACGTTCGTGCCATTGCTGAAATCTTTGCAAATGCAAATGATATGAAAGCCGAGCACCTGAGTATCGATGCAATTGCGCAAGAAGAATTGTCGGGAATTCCAAATGGTATAAAGCGTACCAGTACTTATTTAACTCATCCGGTATTTAATTCTCATCACTCCGAAACGGAGATGCTGCGTTATATTAAATTACTGGAGAATAAAGATCTTTCGCTTACACATTCGATGATCGCCTTAGGCTCGTGTACGATGAAGCTTAATGCAACCGCTGAGATGATACCAGTCACATGGCAAGAATTTGGCAGGATGCATCCTTTTGCACCTGTCGATCAAGCGAAAGGTTATGCGGAAGTATTTAAATCACTTTCAAAGGCGCTCCGTGATATTACGGGTTTTGATGCGATCTCGCTTCAGCCAAATGCGGGTGCGCAAGGTGAGTACGCCGGCTTGTTGGTGATTCGAGAATATTTGCGTTCGAAAGGCGAAGCACACCGCAACCTCGTTATCATCCCGGCTTCGGCGCACGGTACTAATCCGGCAAGTGCAGTAATGGCGGGTATGAAAGTTGTTGTATCGAAGACCGATGCAAACGGAAACGTTGATTTCGAAGACCTCAAACAAAAAGTTGAACTACACAAAGATCAACTTGCAGCATTGATGGTAACCTATCCGTCAACGCACGGTGTGTTCGAAGAACAGATCATTGATATTTGTAAACTCATTCATAAATATGGCGGACAAGTCTATATGGATGGTGCGAATATGAATGCTCAGGTCGGCTTAACAAGCCCTAAACGGATCGGTGCAGATGTCTGTCATTTGAATCTTCATAAAACGTTTTGTATTCCGCATGGCGGTGGTGGTCCCGGGATGGGACCGATTGGTGTCGCAAAACATCTTTCACCATTTTTGCCGGGACATTCGGTTATTAATATTGGTGATGACCAGAGTGTTCACGCAGTCTCGGCTGCACCGTGGGGCAGCGCAAGTATCTTACTGATCTCATGGGCATATATAGCAATGATGGGATATGATGGCTTAACCGAAGCAACGAGGGTTGCGATCTTGAATGCAAATTATATCAAGTCGCGATTAGAAAAACATTTTCCGATCTTGTATCAGGGTAAACACGGGCGCGTTGCACACGAAATGATCGTTGATATGCGTCAGTTCAAACAATCGGTAGGCATTGAAGTAGAAGACATTGCAAAACGCTTGATCGACTATGGCTTTCATGCTCCGACAGTTTCTTTCCCCGTGCCTGGTACGCTGATGATCGAACCAACCGAGAGCGAGCCTCTTGCCGAGATCGATCGTTTCTGTGATGCACTGATCTCAATCGGCAAAGAGATCGAAGAAATTGCTCAAGGAAAAGCTGACAGAGAAGATAATGTCTTGAAAAATGCACCGCATACCATTGAGTCTGTTATTGCGGACAACTGGTCGCACTCATACTCACGTGAGAAAGCGGCGTATCCGACACCCGGCCTTCGCAAAAATAAGTTCTGGGCTCCGGTAGGACGTGTGAACGGTGCGTACGGTGATCGTCAACTTATTTGCAGCTGCCCACCGATCGAAGAGTATTCTGAAGAGATCGCATAACGAAAATAAAAAGACGCTGAAAAGCGTCTTTTTTCTATCACGATGTCAACGATTGTTATCACACCAAAAGATGGAAGTCCGCACTCGATCGAATCGTGTCGTGAAATTTCTGTCCCTGCCGATAAATCGATCTTTCATCGCATACTGATACTTGCGGCATTATCAGAATCTGAAATAAAAATTCCAACACTTGGTAAATTACCAGGCGATGTAGAAACTACATTTGATGCACTGGTTCAACTTGGTGTCAAGATTGATCACAGTGATAAGCAAATAATTATTTACGGAGTAGGGAAGAGAGGATTAAAAAAAACAAGCAAGCCTATCGACTGCCGAAATTCTGGAACAACGGCTCGCCTATTAATGGGTGTCTTGGCATCTCAATCATTTGAGAGTACGCTGGTCGGTGACGAATCTTTAACCAAACGCCCGATGGGAAGACTTGCAAAGATTCTAAACGAACAGCTTGGCGCAGATATTTCCTGTTCACATAGTGGGACGTTACCGGTTCATATTCGTGGTAAAGCATTACACAATGCTTCGGTTGTGCTACCTGTGGCTTCGGCACAGATCAAATCATCTATTTTACTCGCGGCGTTTTGTAGTTGTGTAGTTGTACAAATATCAGAACCCGTAAAAAGTAGAGATCACACTGAGAAGATGATGCTCGCTATGGGAATTGATCTTCAAATAGATGACACTGCTGTATGGTTTCAAGCAAACAGATCATTCCAAATTCCAGATAATTATAACTATCAAATACCTGGCGACTTTTCTTCGGCAGCATTCTTTGCAGTGGCAGCAGCTATTACAAAAACAGACCTCACGATAAATAGTGTTGGGCTAAATCCGACACGCTCACGTTTTTTTGAAATTCTCACTCGTGTAGGTGTGCCTATTTTTTATGAAGAAGTAACAATAGCTAATGGTGAATTACATGGAAATGTCATTATCTATGGTTCTAAAATCTCAAATTTAAAAGCATTCGCGGTATCAGCAGAAGATATTCCAAATCTTCAGGATGAAATTCCTGCGCTGTCGATTCTTGCATTATTCGTAGATGGGAAAAGCACCATTGCCGGCGCAACAGAATTAAAATTGAAAGAGAGCGATAGAATTCACGCAATGGCTGATAATTTGCAGCGGATCGGGGGACGAGTAACCGAGCTTCCAGACGGGTTAGAGATAAACGGAACAGCTAATTTTATTCCATCAGGTGCAACGATCGACTCCTATGGCGACCATCGTATCGCGATGGCAATGGCGATAGCGGCACTAAAGAGTTCTGGAGTAGTAACCATTCCTAATGCCGAAGTTGTTTCTATTTCATTCCCAACATTTTTTACGTTGTTGGGGTGCATTCCTGCAGCTTCAATGACAGCGATCACAGCATTATGACAGCATACAAAGCAGCACTTCTCGGGCAAGAGCTTTCGCATAGTATTTCTCATATACTACACAACCTGTTGTTCCCGATCCTTGCGTCAAAATATAATATTACGAGCGCATCACTCGAATACGAGCTTGTCGAACGAGCTGATGCAAATGAGTTTGCGTCGTGGATCAATGCCGCTTCTCGCGACGGGCACATCGGTGTAAATATTACGTATCCCTACAAGAATAATGCCTACCATATTTCTGATAGACATATCGGAAATGCTGGGTCGATCACTTCGGCAAATGTCATCCGCTTCCAAAATCGAGTGATCGAATGTGCCAGCACCG
Source organism: Kapaibacterium sp. (SeqCode) (assembly GCA_038229915.1). Classification (GTDB taxonomy): domain Bacteria; phylum Bacteroidota; class Ignavibacteria; order Palsa-1295; family Palsa-1295; genus JAFDZW01. The sequence continues at coordinate 8,923 of JBBRNY010000078.1, forward strand.
ACGGGCAAGGTTTTTTGAATGCATTGTTACGTGCGCAACCACATCTGGTTCTTGGTAATTATCATTTAGTGATCATAGGAGCCGGTGCCGCGGCGAAGGCTATTGCTTACTCTCTGTGTACATACATGATGCCACTTTCGTTAACGATCGTGAATCGTTCGATCAAAGCGGCACAAGAACTTGCCGAGTTCTGTGTTGCCGAATCGCCGGGACCAAGTGTTCGTGCAATGCACATTAATGATTTTATAAATGCTTACCCCGAACAAAAAAAACGATTAGTTATTCAAGCAACACCCGTCGGACAAAAAAATCATCCGGGCAATATTGCTGCCGGATTTATTTGGGATGAATCTGACATTGCTGTTGATGTCGTATATAATCCTGAACGCACACCATTTCTTTCAAATGCTGAGCAATCAGGTGCAAAAACTGTTGGAGGTCTTGGAATGCTTATCGAGCAAGCGGCACTCGCTCAAGCCTTTTGGTTGACAGGTTTATGTCCAACAGCATCGCCACTGAGCAATGAAGAATTTGAAAATATTTATACTACCCTTCGCGGAAGTCTGAGTTAATATGGCTCAATTAAAAATTCTAACGGCGGGAGAGTCGCACGGGAAAACACTCGTCGGAATAATCGATGGAATTCCTGCTGGCGTATCATTGATCGCTTCGCGCGATATTGACCCTATCTTATCTGAGCGACAAAAAGGGTATGGAAGATCTCACCGACAAACTATTGAATCTGATAGAGCCGAGATCACTAGTGGAGTTCGTTTCGGAGTAACGACAGGTGCGCCGATCTCAATCCAAATTAAAAATAACGACTCCGCAAATTGGTCTTCAAAACTTTCTGTCCTTCCGACCGACGAAGAAATTCAACGTGTTGTTATTCCTCGTCCTGGGCACGCTGATCTTTCGGGTGCGATAAAATATGATCACCAAGATGACATTCGTAATGTTCTCGAGCGTGCAAGTGCGAGGGAAACAGCGATGCGTGTTGCGCTTGGTGCGATCTGTTCGAAAGTATTGAATGATGTTGGTATTACTTCGATATCGTTCGTTCGTTCGATCGGATCTGTTGTTGCAAACATACCGGAAGATAGTACAACTCGCAAAGAGGTATTAAACGCTTCGAATGTTCGAATGCCCGATCGCGACGCAACCCAACGGTCTAACGAACTTATTGATACCGTAAAGAAGAACGGTGATACACTCGGCGGAATTGTCCAGACAGAATTTTACGGACTTCCGGTCGGAATCGGAAGTTATGTGCAATGGGATAGAAAGCTTGACGGACAGATCGCGCAAGCAGTGATGAGCATTCAAGCGGTGAAAGCTGTTGAGTTCGGTGATGGTAAAGACGTTGCTTTTCAGTTCGGCTCCGAGTCTCACGACGAGATCATTATTGATGGTAAAACAATTTCTCATTCGACCAATCACGCCGGTGGTTTAGAAGGTGGAATGACGAACGGTATGCCGCTCATCGTGAGGGCATCAATGAAACCGATCTCGACTCTTATGCGACCGTTGAGATCTATAGATCTTGAAAGCGGCGAAGCAGCGGATGCACATATTGAGCGTAGTGATGTTTGTGCAGTGCCGTCACTTTCGATCATTGTTGAACATGTTGTAGCGACGACTATACTGTCAGCGATTCTTGATACATTTGGCGGAGATACGATCAGTGAACTTCGCGAAAGAATAGATCAGCGACGAAAGAAATCAATCTTGCAATGACCTGGCGCGGCAGACATATATATATCACAGGAATATCCGGCTCGGGGAAAACGACTATCGGTCGAGCACTCGCGACCATACTTTCAAAAAGCGGGTATAAATTTCTTGATCTTGACGAAGAAATTGAGAAGCGCGCAGGGAAAAGTATTGCAGCGATATTTCACGAGACAAATGGCGAAACAACTTTCCGTGATCTGGAAACAGTAGTCCTTTCCGAGATCGCCGATCTGAGTTTTGCACAACAACCGTATGTTGTTGCAACCGGCGGTGGCACCCCGATCAGCGCACTGAACCAAGAGGTGATGCGTGGCAGTGGGCTTGTTGTGTGGGTTGATGTCACACTTCGGCAAGCCGCAAAAAATGTGATCGGGAGTATGTTACAAGGGAATGTGCGACCATTGCTATCGGCAAATTCATCAGAAGAAGTAACTCAAAAACTCCGCAATCTCCTTGCCGAGCGAACGATGTTTTATGAAAAAGCCACATTACATTTTGTTGCAAAAAGCCAACGTGAGAACGACCGGACTCCGCAAGAACTTGCCGAAGAGTTGTTGAATGCACTCGAGCAAATGTCGAAGAGTGTCAGAATGCGCCCACGTTTCGAGACGTTGATCGCACATTCAGCATTAGGAAATTATTCTATCTCCATCGGCAGTGGCATTGCTTCAACGGAGCTTTTGCGCACTGCAATTGATATTGCTGCAAAGCGAATAGTGATCGTTACCGATGAGAATGTTTCGGCATTGCATTGCAAGAAGATCATTCAAAGTATCAATCGCGAATCAAAAGGGAAAATCGA
>JBBRNY010000079.1:0-11439 GCA_038229915.1 Kapaibacterium sp. (SeqCode)
GATCAATACCGGAATTTATATTCTCGAACCGGAAGTGTTCGAACTGATCCCTTATAAACGTGACTTCGATTTTTCGAAAGATCTTTTCCCAATGCTCCTCGAGCAAGATGCGGGTCTTTATGGCTATATCGCACCTGGCTACTGGCGCGACATCGGTAACTTAGGCGAGTATCACGAAGCCCACCTTGATGCACTTGGTGGCAGAGTAAAGATCGAGTCCGATGGTATCAGACAAGAAAATGCGATCATCGGCGAAGGTTCGCTCGTCGAAGGTGTCGAGTTTTTTGGTTTTAATGTTATTGGTAAAAATGTCAAGATCGCCCCGGGTGTAAAATTATTAAATTGTGTTGTGGGCGATGATTGCGTTATTCATGGCGGCTCGAGAATGGATAACTCGATCTTTTGGGATGGCGTTGACATTGGCGAACGTGTGAATATGAGTCATACGGTGCTGTGTAGCAACACCACGATCGGCGCCGATGCGATGATACACGAGCACGTCTTTATGGGCGAGGGTTGCGAGATCGGCGAAGGTGCTGAGGTAATGCCGTATGTCAAGCTCTGGCCTCAGAAAAAAGTTGACGCAGGTGCGATACTCCATACGAGTCTTGTTTGGGAAGAACGTTGGACCAAAGGATTATTTACCAATTCAAGAATTTCCGGCGCATCGAATATCGAAATAACTCCGGAGTTCTCGGCCAAAGTCGGCGCATCGCTTGGTGCGATGGTCGGTATGGGTCAGCGTGTTGTTATTTCGCGTGATAGCGATCCCGGCTCACGTGTAGTAAGCCGTGCACTCGCCAGCGGACTGATGAGCGCGGGTGTAAACGTTGCCGATCTCGAACAAACACCTATTCCATTAACAAGACATATTCTTATTGGTGGCAGACAATCGGCAGGGGTACATATTCGAAAAAACCCGAACGACAAACGCCGCTCTGATATTATCTTTTTTGATTCTGACGGTAAAGACCTGACCACCTCGAAAGGCAAAACCATCGAGCGGTATTTCTTTGGCGAAGATTTTCAGAGAGCCCCGTATGATAAAGTCGGCACGATCGACTTCCCTGCCCATACCGCCGAAGCCTATCGTAAGCAATTTCTTGGCAGTTTGGATACCGAACAGATCTCGAAAGCAAAATTTAAGATCGGAATTGATTATGCGCACGGCATCGCCTCGACGATCTTCCCGACTATTCTGGGTTCGCTTGGCGTCGAGGTTGTGTCGGTCAACGGCTATCTCGAACCAACGAAACTTACTCGCGTACAAGAAGAATACGAACGCTCGGTTGCGCAATTGCAAAGCATCGTCACTTCGCTTGGTTACGACATTGGTTTTATTCTTGATGCAGGTGGCGAGCGTATTTCGGTTATAAATCATCAAGGCACACTCTTTAGTAATCAGCGCCTGTTAACACTCATCACAAAATTATTTCTCGAAAGTAGTAAGATCAAAGGTGAAGTGGTTACGAAGATCGCCGTGCCGGTTTCGGCTTCGGTCGAGATCGAGATCGTGGCAAAGCAGTATGGCGTAGAAGTGATCTATACCAAAAATGCACACGCGGCGATGATGGTCGCCAGCTCGAAAAAAGGCGTAGCATTTGTTGGCGGTACGCTCGGCGGGTTTATCTTTCCGAACTATTTCTTTGCGGTTGACGGAATGTACACCGCCTCGAAAATTCTGGAGATGCGCTCGGTCACCGGTAAAACATTAGATCAACTTGCCACAGGGTTGCCGTTGCGTTATCAAACTCGCCGCAGCACCTTTTGCCCGCAAGATCAATTAGGGACAGTGATGCGCCGCGCCGTTGAGCATACAAAGCATTTGCCAAGAATTTTGATCGATGGTATTCGCTTTCAGCCCATTGACGGCAGTGATGATTATGTGCTGATCATCCCCGAAAAAGAACGTCCATATTGCGAAATACTCGTTGATGCTCAGACGCCGGAGATAGCCGAAATGCTTGCATTACAATACTCGGAGTTAGTGAGCGAGTGGCGAAAGTCGAATTAAGAATGATGCTATAGTATTTGCCTCAAATCAAATCTGCTATCGCAGCGTTTGACGTATCAATAGGATATATTTAAAAATACCAAAATGAAACGTTCGGCAATTCTTCTTATTCTACTTTGCTGTTTTAGTGTTACCTCACGTGCTCAGCATTCGTGCTGCAGCCCACAAGCCACTGTGTACAACGCACAAACTGCTATGCAAACATTTGCCTCAGACCCTCAGTTTGTCAAACAGCATCTTGATCCATTGCCTTTCAGCGGTGAACTCACCGGTGGACAAATGGTCTCGTTCGCTTGTCCCGATGGTAAAAGTGCAAGCGCGTATGTTGTGCCTCACGGAAAAGATTCGAGCAAGATCCTCTTGATGTTTCACGAATGGTGGGGCCTCAATGACTATATCAAACAAGAAGCCGAACGAATGAGCAAAGAGCTTGGGGTGATGGTCGTTGCCGTTGATCTCTATGATGGCCAAGTCGCCTCTGTTGCCGAAGAAGCTTCTAAACTTATTAAAGGTTTGAAGCCTGAGCGCGCGATGGCGATCATCGGTGGCGCATATAGTCATTTTCCTGCAACATCACATTATGCAACGATCGGCTGGTGTATGGGCGGTACGTGGTCGATGCAGGCTGCATTAGATCCTGCGCCTCTTGATAAAAGTGATAAGCGAATTATAGGATGTGTACTGTATTATGGAATGCCCGAAACCGATCCGGCGAAACTTGAGAGATTGCATTGCCCGGTTCTCGGAGTGTTCGCCACACAAGATCAAAACATTACTCCGGTAGTAGTGGCTAATTTTCAAACAGCGATGCAAACGGCAAAGAAGAAAGTGACCGTGCATAATTATAATGCAGCTCATGGGTTTGCAAACCCCAGCAACCCAAAGTATGACAAGGTTGCAACCGAAGATGCAAAGAAACATACGATCGAATTTCTTAAAAAACGTTTTGCCAGTATTAAATAAATGACCATACCCGAACTTGCCGCTATTGCATTAGCGAACGGACTCTCATTGAGCGACAAACAATGTTCGCAACTCGAAGCGTATGCCGCACTGCTAAAAGAAAAAAATCAGGTCGTCAATCTTATTTCCCGAAAAGACGAAGATAATATTGTCGCCAAACATATTTTACAATCGCTGACTATTGCAATGCCTGCTGTCACAGGCTTTGAATTCAAGCAAGGAATAAAAGTATTTGATATCGGTACCGGCGGCGGGTTGCCCGGGATACCACTAAAGATCGTCCGCCCCGATCTCAATATTGTGTTATGTGATTCAATAGGAAAAAAGATCGTCGCAGTACAATCAATGCTCGACGCTCTTGGTATGACCGATGTCCGTACGACCTCGCAGCGTGCCGAAGACCTTGCCAAACGGGATTGGCATGCAAAATATTATGACGTCATCGTCTCTCGAGCCGTTGCACAACTTGACGACCTCGTCACCTGGACGAAGCCTATTATGAAGTATGGCGCGACGCTCGTTTCGCTCAAAGGGGGCGACGTAACAGAAGAAATAGCGCGCACTAAAAAACTCAAAGGTGTTCGTACTGCCGAAGAACTGCCGTTGGCACTGAACAATTATGATGAATTTCTGAAAGAGGAAAAGAAAGTGATCCGTGTTACGATGCTCTTGTAATCAGTCACGGTAATAGAACAGTTATGAAATCGGTTACTTTTTGTTTCGGCACCCACAACCATCAGCCCATCGGGAATTTCGATTATGTCTTCGAAGAAGCATTCGAAAAATCTTATAAGCCATTCTTCGAACTGGCGAACCGTCATCAGATAAAATTCTCCACACATTTTTCTGGTATCCTACTTCAGTGGCTTGTCGAGAATAAGCCCGAATATATTTCAATGCTTCAGGATATTATTACATCCGGAAAACTTGAAATGATCGGCGGTGGGTTTTACGAACCTATCCTCGCTGTGATCAGCGATCGTGATAAACATTCGCAGATCACTAAACTTACTGATTTTATAGAAGAACATTTAAGCTACAGATCAACTGGCCTATGGCTTGCCGAGCGTGTTTGGGAGCAGCAACTTGTCACCCCGATCGCAAACGCCGCAATGAAGTATGTCATACTTGACGATACACATTTCCGGGCGGCAGGGTTGAGCGATAGTGATCTCACCGGATATTATTTAACCGAAGATCAAGGCAACACCGTCGCAGTATTTCCGATCTCGAAAGCATTGCGATACACGATTCCGTTTCAATCGGTCGATGACACCATAAAAGTTCTTCTCGATGCTGCAAGCGAAGGTGGTGAGAACATCGTGACCTTTGCTGATGATGGTGAGAAGTTTGGTGTGTGGCCCCAAACGTTCGATCACGTCTATGGTGAAGGATGGCTCGAAGAATTTTTTGCGAAGCTCGAAGAAAATGCGTCGTGGGTCAATATGATGCATTTCTCTGAAGCCCTCAAGGTTCATAAACCCAAAGGTCGAATCTATTTACCGAATGCAAGTTATGCCGAGATGATGCAGTGGGCACTTCCGAGTGCAGATGCCAATGCTCGATATGAATCCTTCGTTCACGAGCTTGAGAAAGAACCGAATCATCAAGAAAATTTGCAATTTGTTCGAGGTGGGTTTTGGAGAAATTTTTTCGTAAAATATCCCGAATCAAATCATCTGCACAAACGAATGCTTTCTGTAAGCGAGCGTTTCAATTCACTTGACGTTGCTAATACAACAGTAAACAAAGCCTACGAACACCTGCTTGCATCGCAATGCAATGACCCCTACTGGCATGGGGTGTTTGGCGGTATTTATTTGCCAAATCTGCGGCACGAGGTCTATTCGAATTTGATCACCGCAGAAAAAGAACTTGATAAGATTGAAAAGAAAAAATCCATCGAGTCAACAGTATTTGATCTCAATTGTGATGGTGTCAATGACGTTGTGATCTCAAATAAAGCATTGTCGGTTATTCTCGATCCCGCTCGGGGCGGCTGTATTAGCGAGATCAGTGTGAAGAATAAGGCATTCAATATCACGAATTTTATCAACCGCCAACCGGAGGCCTATCACGAGAAATTGAAAGTTGCTTCTCTTGCAGATGCTCCGCCGTCAGGTTCAACTTCGATTCATGATGCGGTGATAACAAAAGAAGAAGGGTTAGAGAAACATCTTGTGTATGATTGGTATCGTCACGGTTCTTTCATCGAACATTTTCTTTCCCATCAGATCACGCTCGAGGATTTTGCATCGCAACAGTTTCTTGAATACGGTACTTTTTTTCGCACGACCATCGAGCCGATCATTGAAAAAACAGAAGAGGAGATCACTGTTCGTTTCGAAAATGAAGGTTCAGTCTTTCATCACAATGCCTCGCATCGCGTATCGTTGCAAAAGAAGTTAACGCTCGGATATGATTCGAGCGAATTGCAATTCGAATATGTGGTCGAGAATCGCTCGGATGAATTGCTCGATCTGAGTTTCGGCTCCGAGTGGACATTTGGCTTGCTTTCTGGCGATGCCCATGACCGATATTATGCGTCCCCTGGCGTAGAGATGACCGACGAAGAACAGCAACTTCGTTCTACAAGTGAGATCGCTTCGGCAACACAAATTTCGCTTACCGATGAATGGTCTGGCTTTCGTATTGAACTCGAATCAGAAGAACCTTGTCGCATCTTGCGAGCGCCGATCGAAACGGTCGCCTCAAGCGAAGCCGGTTTCGAGCGTGTCTATCAAGGCTCGGTTATTCTGTTGGCATGGAATCTTGCCCTAAAACCCCAAGAACGACGGAGTTTTGCTCTGCGTCTGCGTGTTACAGAGCTATAATTATTTGAAGCGTTGCGATACATCATTTTTATTATACTGTTTTTTGTAGTCACGACTCCGCTTTGTGCACAAGAGCTTTCGCCGTTGCTTGCGCAAAGATCGAGCGATTCGTTGCCGCCTGCTATTACCGTAAAGCATTTTGAAGCACCCCTTCCTATCGCTGATACGACGACAAGACCGACCGTATTCCAAGCTCGTGGGCAAGTTGATTGGACAAAATTTGCTATATCAACCGGTGTACTCGGCGTTTCTTTCCTTGGTCTGCATGTGTTACAAAACAATGCTTGGTGGGCAAATCAGCGCGGTTCTTTTCATGTGCTCGACGACCCGACGTATAAAGATAATTTTGATAAATTTGGTCATACGTTCGGAGCCTATTACACCTCTCATTTTTTTGACGAGATGTACACCTGGAGCGGATTTGATAGTGCGCAGTCAACACTTCTTGGTGCACTCTCGGGCGCAATGTACGAATTTTATGTCGAGATCGAAGACGGGTTTGCGCGTGATTGGGGCTTTTCGCCCGGCGATGCAAAAGCGGATGTCTTAGGCGCAACATTTTTTGTGCTTCGCAACAGAATTGATTTTCTGAGAAATTTTCAATACAAGTGGCTCTATTTCCCGAGCAGCCAGATCTTGAACGGCAAAGCTGATATTCAAGATCAAACGCTGAACCCTCTTGATGATTATGGTGGACAAACATATTGGGTCACGATGGATGTTAATAGAATGCTCCCAACATCAGCAAAAGAGTATTGGCCTAAATGGTTGAATCTTGCACTTGGTTTTGGCGGTTGGAATTTGGACGCTCCTCCGGTTGACGGAAATCCGAACCCGTTCGTCAATCGCAAAAAAGCTTATTATCTTGGTTTTGATTTCGAGATCGAGAAGATCATCCCTGAATCAAGCATCGGCATTCTCAATTTTGTCCGTCGCGCGCTTGGGTACTGGCATCTTCCGGCGCCAGCATATCGCATCTCGCCCGATCCCCGATTCTTTATCTTATTTCCGCTCAGAATGACCATCGGATGAGCAAACACCGCACATCTGGCACACGCAGACGTAGCCCAGCATCAATGCTGAGTGGTGCTGGTCGAAAGACCATCTCGGTGATCATCCCGACACTCAACGAAGAGAAATTACTTGCTGGCTGCTTGGAGCAATTCACGCCCGAAATTCGTGAACGTTTTAGTATCGAAGTAATCGTCAGCGACGGCAACTCGCACGATAATACGATTGGCATTGCTGCCGCATTCGCTGATAAACTTGCCGTTCACCAAGATGAAACTCGTCGGCAGACCATTTCCGAAGGGCGCAATCGCGGTGCCGCAATTTCCGAAGGTGCGGTGTTGGTGTTTGTCAATGCCGATACACGATTTGCCGAGACCTATCGTTTTTTTGAGCGCATCACTATTCGTTTTTCGATCGATGCATCGCTCGCGGCGCTCGCCGTAAATGTCCGTATCTTTCCTGAAGAGCAAAAGCTTGTTGATAGGCTTTTCCATTCATTCTTTAATAATTATGTGCGGTTCTTAAATGCTATTGGCATTGGTGCCGGACGTGGCGAGTGCCAGATCGTCAGACGCACAGCGTTCAAATCGGTCTCTGGTTATAATAAAGATTTCGCCGCCGGTGAGGATTTCGATCTGTACAATCGAATTTCGGAATTTGGAAAAGTCAGTTACGATTCAAAATTATTGATCTATGAATCACCTCGACGCTATCGCAAATATGGATATGCACGAGTCTATCTCGATTGGATACGCAATGGAGTTGCGACGTTCTTTTCGAAAAAACCGTCAAGCGAAGTGTGGGAAGAAGTCCGGTAGAAAGAATTAGAAGCGGAAGTAGAACTTTGCCGATACGCCGAACTCTGCAGGTTTATTGATACCCAGTCCGAACGCCGGTCCGAAGGTGACATCAAATCCGAAATCAGAACCGACCCCACCAGGAGTAGAAGTAATACCGATCTCAGGCGAAATGATCGCCGCAGAATGGATACCATCAGGAGTGTTTGCGGTAACCGCTGAGTAGATACCATAATATCCGAGTCGCACAACAGGGCTGACGATACCACCAAAGAGACTGATCGGTGCCCAACCAATTTGGAGACCAAGCGACTTTGGCGATTGAAATATCTGCGAAAAATTACTTGGCTGTTCGTAAGAAAGATACGGAACACTCGATGAATACAGCACACCAAATGAAAAATCGAGAGTCAGTGCGGGCACCGAAGACTCGACGCCGATAAACACGCTTGAGCCGGTGATGTGCCCAAAGCCAAGACCTGCGCGAAATCTGATGCCGCTGATAGCACTCTCAGTATTTGCTTCGACGATCTTCTTCAACTCTTCTTTTTCGCCTTTTACTTGTTGGAGTGTTGCATCAAGACGCTCAGTTTTGGTGCGCTCCATTTGATAGGCACTGCTCAATTCCTTGAGCATCTTCATCGCATTTACTTTCTTGCCGCCTACTTCGAGCGTGTCCGAACCCGCGATCGGCACGGCCGAGCCAACGAGTAATGCTTGGCTCTTATCGACATTCTTTGTCTCGTCAAAAATTGTTTTATCGGTGCCGATCTCTTTAATGACCAAATGATAGCGATACGTACCATTTTGAAAAGCCTTCATATCATGCTCGGCAAGATAATCAGCAGGTGGCACGACAGAATCGACCAGCGTGAGCGGATGAGTAGGATCGACAACCGAAAGCAGATCGAGTGTGACATGCGATGGATACGCAATCGTATAAGGAATAGTCAAGCGTGATGAACGTGGCGAAACGGTTGCCTTGCCAAGAGAAAAATTCAGACGCTCGCCGTTGAGAATAATATCCTCATTAAAGTGGCGTGCAAAATCTTCGAAAAAATTCAGTGTCTGGTTATCATCAAGACGGACGATATATGCTTGTCTGTCGGGTGGTGTGTTCTCGAGACGTAAGCGGATCGGGTCGCCGATCTTTATACTAAACTCTTTTGCATAGCGTTCGAAGCGCACCGGCTCGGCATCGCTACGATTCGATTCAATAGCGCGTTCGAGAATACAATAAAATCGTAATGAATCTTTCGATGATGAAGCCGAAGATCGTGGCAACGGAAGCACGCCAATATAAACGATGTAGGAAGCATCGTCACCAGAAAGAACATTTGAAAGATTGCTCACCAGCGGCAACGAAAGCGGTGTCCGTGCTGAACCGCTGAAATACATTACCGATTGCGCAGAATATTTCGAGGTGTCCGATTGTGATTTTCCTAATGGCGAAAAAGACACATAATGCGGCTGAAGGTTGAAGCTTGCTTCGTGAAGTACTACTTCGCCTGTGGGTTCATCGGTGCGGACATAGTTCGCTTCGAGACGAATGAGCTCAGGTTTTAAGTTTGCGCCGTACTTCTGTATTTCACGATCAAGACGCTCGTGCATCAGATCGTCGATCGACTTCAATACTTCTGCAGGTTCTCTTGAGTGCGAAGGATTGTCGTATCGCGGGGGTGTTGATCGCAACCCCTGAGCATTTATTGCGCTCGACAAAAGAACGATAGCCACAATCACTTGCGTGGTTGCGGCTATTATTCTTAGGCTTCGCGAAATAATACTATCTATCATATACACTCTTGGTCTCAACGCTCCCAACTTGGGTAGCGAAGCGACGCTAAAGCTTTTTTACATTCTATCCTGTTGGTTGACCACAACAGCCGGCGTTGCTTTTACTAACTTTGCAAAGCGGTGCGAGATCATCATTCCTGCAGGGTCAGCCTGTTCTGTCGTCGAGGCGATCGGCTCAGGCGTTGGCTGATTCTGCTGTGCAGTAGGCACGACAGATCTTTTTACTTGGCTCGGCGTATTCGATGCCATAACCTGCGCACTGTTGTGCTTGGTCGGTGCCGAAGTAACTGGCGACTCTGTCGCTGCCGTGCTATTGTTCGTAGCAATCGGTGCAGTTGGTGTCGCTTCAGTATTTGAAATATTTACAGGTGCCTGAGCAACCGGTGTCGGTTGGCTTACGCCATTCGAAGCGGTTGTCGCTTCATGCTGTGATGGCTGGTTCTGCGTTGGCATACCAAACCAGATCACGCCGAGTAGCAATGCAAAAGCGAGCGCGTAGGAAGTACGGCGCACCAAAATTCTTTTTGAGCGATCGGGCGAATTATTCGGGATCGGCTGCGCATTCGGAGCACGCTCTGGAGTGCGGACCGTTTTGCGATTACGGGCAAGCTCTTGCTCAAGCGATGCGCGCACACGGCTATCGACCGATGGTGAAAGCGCAAAACGCTTATCACTCATCGAGTGTGCAATGGCTTCGCTGATCGCAGCATATTCACTCGCGGCAGTTTTGAGTGCCGGAGTTTGCTCGATGTTCGAACGAAAATTGTTGTCAGCTACTAACTCTTGATCGAGCCAAGCGACAATGTGTTCTTCTGATATGTTGGGGGTCGTCTTTTTCATACGTCGTTTTCTTCTTCTTTTTCGACAGGATTGCTTGGTCCTGTCACATACTCATCTCCGAGAATCGGTTGCAATACCTTTCGCAATCGTTTCTTCGCCCTGAATACTCTGATACGTATTGTCGAGAGCGATGTTCCCGTGAGCTTCCCGATCTCCTCATACGTCAGTCCTTCGTATTCGGACATCATCAATGCTTCGCGATAGGTTTCGGGCAGTTCGGCTATTGCTTGTAGCAAATACTCGGTCTGCTCTTTCATCGAAAGCATCTCCAGCGGATTATCCGAGCGTACGAGCGATGTCGCTCCTTCGAGGGCATCGTTTTCGCTCAGGGTGTCGGGGTCGATCGACGTGGCAGAAGCATAAAGATTCTTTAGCCCACGTTTTTTCGAACTCAGACAGGTGTTCCGGGTGACCGTAAAGATCCAAGCCCTGAACTCCCCGCTATGGAAACTGTTGCGGTATTGCGAGACCCGTAAAAAGATCTCCTGAAATGTATCTTCGACCAGCTCTTCGGCAAGCCCTGCGGAAAGCAGTACTCTGGCACAATATGAATACACACTGTGGCGATAGCGTTCGTAGATCGTAAAAAAGCCTTTTTCGTCACCTTGCTGGTAACGAATGAAGTGCTCTTCGTCAGTGATCGGGTCTTTATTCTCAATGAACTCGTCGCTGAATGATCGTGCTACTTGCGGCTTTTTTCGCAATTGTCCATTGTGAAACAGCCTGGAAGATTTCGGGGCTTCAGCGAGATCCGAAAGTGCTTCGTGCAAGTGCCCCGAGTCGGCAGAACCGGCTTCGGGCAACAATTCGTCATTTGTACCACGTGTGGGAAACTCCTCAGTAGGCATCAACACATCCTCTGAATCTTCGTGCAGGTCTTGAATTGCGTCTATACTTGCGCCCATACTTGGGTCAATACCCGCACCTGTGCTTCCCTCTGCGTGGTGACTCTTTGACGCTCTGATATAAGAACTTGCAGACACGAAATTAATTACACCTCCGGACGTGTGAAATGAGCGATTTTTCCATATTTCTGGATAAATACGCGATTTAACTCAGTACAAATATAAGAATGTTTATAGGTGGGATAATGTGGGAGACAAATTCTCCTTATAAGCCATTAAGCCACACATTCATAATCAACGCTCCGACTATAGTAAGTCGTGACAAAAATAGTTGTTACACC